>JAIOQF010000043.1 GCA_021413535.1 Verrucomicrobiota bacterium | reverse complement strand
CAGCGTGACCAGCGCGTCGATCGAGAGCGGTCCGATGTCCCTGGCGAATTCCCAAAGTATGCGCGCGGTATCCCCGCGCACGGCGTCAGGCAGGTTGGCGAATCCCATCTGGGCAAGTCTCAAACGGGAGGCGGGCTCGTTGGCGGTTCTTTGCCAAACTTCAACCATCAGCTTCTCCGCCTCTTGATTGCGTCCCTCTTGCTGGAGCAAAATTGCCTGCAATTCTACATAGCGTGAACGCTGACGCACGGTTGCGGGTAGTGACTCCAGCAGCTTTCGCGCCGTGCTGTCATCACCTGATTTGAGTAGCGCACCGGCATACTCGATCCGGTCGTCATCCGTGGCTTCCGGCCGCTTCGACAATCTCTCCCACAAGCCCAGCGAGTCATTCCACCGCTGAAACTCGTCGAACTTGCGAGCAAGATCGCGCAGCACGGTCGGATTATTCGGTGCTTTCTGGAGCATTTTCGACAACAGCAAGATCGCGCGTTCTGTCTCGCCTTTTTCGAAAAGGCGGGTGGATTCCATCATGGTTTTCTGATTGCGGGATCGTTCCCATCGTTCCTTAAGTCTGACGGCGAGCAGGCTCGCCAGGGCCAGGACGATCACACCGATGATGATCCATGGACGCCGGTGCCTGCGATGATGCACCGGCTTCTCGCTCTCGGTTTCCTCCGGCGGTGCCGGGTCGGGTGGCATGTTATGAATCTCCATCAGCGTCGGTCTTCATTTCCCGTGGCAAATTCCAGCAGAATTCGAAAACCAATTTCCGGCGCACGCGTCACGGGCGGCATCTTCTGCACGGAATTGATCAGCAGTTCCTCCCGCGTTTTGCTCTTCCAGGATCCACCGCAAATCAAGCGAGATCAAAAAATCCATTATGCCCTGCGGGATAGAATTTTACATCTTTGAGGCCTGACGATTGGATGTTGACCACTCCGGCCGGCGGCGGCCAGGCTGAACCCCAGACAAACTGGGATGGATCAGCCGTTACATTTCCCGCTGCAGCTGCCAGGCGCCATTCGGATGTTTTGGGCAGACGGTAGCTCGCGTCTGGAGGTATCATGCCCAGCAACCTTTCCCGGGCCGTCAACCAGACGCAAAAATCTGTTGCCTCCGTCCACGAAATATAGGTCGCCGGATGATCAGGATTTTTTCTGAAATATGCATCCTCGGCAGACGACCGGGTGTTGGCTAAAATGAATCTGCGAAAATCTGTCACGCGCACTTCATGTTCTCCCAGGAGGGAATTCTGCCCGGGCAGTGGCAGCATTTTCATGTTCAGCGAATTATCGAATGGCTTGCCGGCCACTGCCATGGTGATCGCCGCTTTTCCGATGCTTGCGAGGGTTACAGCGTTTTTTTTCGTTTCGGCCGCGCTGGCGGCTTCGGCGTTGCGTTGGGCCACGACTTTACGCACCTCTTCTTCTGGCACCTTGGGCTTCTGGAGAATCTGCGTGCGCCGGGCGCGCGCCGCCGCTTCATCGCGATCCGCCATCGCGCGGGCGTAGAACGTGTCTTCCAGCACGCAGCGGAATCCCATGCCGGGACTGCGCGCGTTATCTTTTACCTCCAGCTTATAGGAGCTGGCCAGAAAATCTCGCCGCCAGTGCATCCAGGAACCGCCGCGCAACACGCCCGCTGAATTTGCCCCGTTGTTCACGTCACAGACCCACTCCCAGGCATTGCCTCCCAGATCGTAAAGTCCATCCGGCGATGGCTTGAAGCGTCCGACTGGCGCCGTGTATCTAAACTCGTCACTCTCCGCACCCTCGATGCGCTTTGCGTTGTAGTTGCCGGCATCGCGCGGTGGCGGCCATTCATGACCCCATGGAAAATCGTCCGGTTCAGCTGATGTGACCGTTCGTGTGACGTCCTGCGCCGACTGAAGTCCCGCCGCCACATCCCATTCCAGATTAGTCGGGAGCCGGTAGGATTGTGTCCGGTTGATCACCAGCGCGGCTTGCTCCGTCTCCGTCAGCCATTCACAAAATGCCAGCGCCTCTTTCAGCGTAATGTTCACCGCCGGATGCATGCCATCCTGAGGAAAGGGGAGCTTGTGATCCCAGGTCAAACCCTTAGCCTTGAGATAGGCTTCCCAGTCCATCACCCGTGTCTCCCACACGGAAAACTTCACCCTCGTCCCGGCGACTTCCCGGAACTCCATGCCTAGGCTGTTGCGGAAGACGTTGTTCTCAGCCGCGAGAAGAGGGATGCCACCCGTCAGCAGTGACATCATCGCGATCCACGCGCAGGCACTGGGAAATCCTTGAAAACTCTTTGATAGGGACATGATCAGAGAACGGTAACATAAGAGCAACCTGTCCCGCCGTCGAGGACGACGCGACAATTTAATGTGCCGCCCCAAGCGGGCGATTATGTTATGCCCGTCAAGTTGCCATTCGCGCCGGGTCATCTACCTTGATCGTCCGCCCACCACTCATGCCCCTGACCTGCATTGTCTGTCCTCACTGCGAGCAAAATGTGGAAGTCCCGACGACTTCAGTCACGCGTTCGCGCGAGTGTCCGAATTGCGGGAAGAGCATCATCCTCCAGCTTGCGACGCGCGATGGAAAAGTAGGACGCAGAGCTTTGCTGACCGTGCCAAGGGAGACATCGGATTACGACAACGACGGTGCGAGTGCGCTGACCGGGCGAACTGATTCCTGGCCGATGGTCGCAGGTCCGAGAGACCGACTGATTTTTGATCCAGAAGTTCAGACCCGCATCAAGCAGTTGCAATGGGGACTGGTGATTTTCAGCAGCATGATTGTTCTGGTCGTGGGTAATTATTATCAATGGTGGTCAGGACCGGTGAACGCGATCATCCGCGTTGGACAGTTATTGCGTGGAACACCGACGCTGGATGTGGGCGATGAGAGCACGGCCAGTTCGCAGTCTCCGAGTGAGATCGCGCTTGAGCACTGGACTTCCAAGATTGAACCGCAACCATCCAAGGTTGAAACGCAGTCATCCGTAGTCGAGCCCAGCCATGTTCCCGCTCCCCAAGTGCCGGCGGGCACTCAACTGACGGATCTGGAGACAGCGAAACAAGCCGTAGCCAATTTTCTCACCGCGAAAACCGTTGATGAACGCCTCGGCATGATCAGAGATCGGACAATTAATGAAAAGCGGATGCGGAGCTACTACGCCTTGCATGGCGATGGACCGGTGGCCTACGAGCGAATCGAAGCGCGCGATGTCAATCTTCACGGTGCCTTCACATACACTTTCAACGTGGTTCTTGCAGGAGGAGCACGACGGGAGGCTTTGGTCGGAAAGGCCAAGTCTGGGAAGTATCTGGTCGATTGGGCCAGCTTCGTTCTCTATAGCGAGATGGACTGGGCCGAACTCAAAGCCAAGCGCCCGCACACCGGAGTGATGTTTCGTTTTCTGGTCACACCAGCTAATTTTTACAGCGGTGAGTTCTCGGATTCAGAAGGGCTGCTCTGTTTGAAACTCGTCAATCCAGTGGAACCGCAGTCGCCGGTGATATACGGCTATTTGAAAAAATCGGAGACACTGGGGGGCGTGCTGAAGAGTATTGCCGAGAAAAGTCATGGGCAGGCGCAGCCATTGATGCTGAAGATCGCCTATCCGGAAAACAGCAAGTCGGACAATCAGGTTTGGATCACCGAGTTCATCGGTGAAGGTTGGATTGCCAGGAATTGGTAGGTGCTGTCCGCGACTGAAGCGAACGACGAAACAGGCTGGCGACCGGATCCCTTACTTCACTGAATATTCGGCGCGGAATTGCCAGCGGAACGAAGAATGTTTTCGGCTCGATTGCGGGCGTCTTTGGCGGCCTCCGACAACATCTCGAGTTTCAGTTCACCGAGGCGGGTGTAATAGTAGTTTGGAGGGTTGGAAGTCACGAAAACCCCCTGCTCAAGCAACGAGGTGATCTCCCGTGATGCCTTTTCGATTTGCGGAACATTCGAAGAACTCACTGAAACCACCTGCATCGCCCGGAAACCCACTGAGTTGCGTTTTTCCGAGCGCAAGGGAACAGTGGTGCCGGGAAGAACCTTGTCTTCACGCACGATTTCGAATTCCTCGGTAATCCTGGCAGATTGTGTCTTGATGTCATCTGGCTTGATACCCTGGGTCTTGAGGAACTCGACGACCTTGTCAGTTCCGCTTTTCAGTGACACGTAGGCTGCAGTGCGGTCGTTACCCTTGCCCTCGATGGTTGCCGACCAATCGATTAGGTCGGAAACGATCCTCTTCTTGGCTGATCCGGTGATGCGGATGTTGTTTTTTTCGGGTTGCTTGCGGACATCGCGCCAAGTGGTGGCGGCGATGAAGGTGGAGCCGACCATGCCCAAGGCAAGAGCAAAGGCAGCGAGCGGTGGCAGGCTGATGCTGCGGATGGGTTTTTGCGAATTGATGTCGTTACTCATGATTTGTCAGGTGTTTTGGTTTTGTAATTTCTTCCCTAATTAACGGGCGATTTAGTTCATGCCATCATTATTGCTATGCTTCTCCCAAATTGGCTTGTAAAGCTCGTGCATCATCACGTCTGCAAGTAATTTCGTTTTGGCAACGTGTTCCCATTCGATTTCTGTTTGGTCATTCTGCGCGTGCATGACTTGACCTCCGCGTAGAGGATAAATCTCCGAGGAGAACATCTCGATTATCGAGTCATTCAATCCAATTTGCTTCATTGCTGCGACGATTTGCTTTTTCTCATTGGAAAGTTTCCGAAGCTTTAGAATGCGCTGTGTTACGAAATACTCGAACGATCGATAGAAATTCGCGAAAGCGTCCTTGGCAAAAGAAAGATCGAAATAACTAAATCCAAAGTGATAGATTCCCTTGAGGTATTCAGTTCGGACGTGAGGCGATCCCTCTCTTGCGAGAGCAAACATTAATTGTGCGGCTCGCATCATCATTCCCGACGTGAGCTGAGATTTTGGAGTCGGGAATTGATACTCTAAATTTAGCGGCAAACGAAGAATTTGTTTTGTGCTTTCATTAACAAGTGAAAAACTTGTCATCATATTCGACTTTGATGCCCACTCAAAATGGCCAAGTGTTGCAACGTTAATCGCCATCAAGAAATACGATGAAACATGGGAACCCTTGCACGCAAATTCTCGGGGTGAAGTTGCGGGGAATTTACTGCTACTTATTCCAAGGGAAAAAGTCGTTTCTGAAATCTCATGAATGTCCAGATCGCACTCTGGAAGTGCGATGAAGTCAAAAGCTTCCTTGTTCAATACATGGGAGTGAGATTGAACTTGAAACAAAAAAGATAGCCCTGGATTCACTTGAATGAATAATGATCTAGAGCATCCCGCGTCCGAAGTAAAAGTAGCTGTCCTCTTAACCACCCCCAGCCCCGACCATACTCGCATCGGGCGCGCACATTCTGGCGGGATCGAGGGCTTCATTCAATTCGGCTTCGGTGATGCCGAGTTCTTTCAACCGTTCCATGCACAATTTTCGCACGGGTGTTCCCGTCTTTGCTGACAGCTTCGCAATTTCCGCCGCCTTGTCATAACCAATCTTGGAGTTCAAGCCGGTGACCATGGCGAGGCTGTATTCGATGAGATCATTGCAATGCTCTTTCTTGGCGACGATGCCGTCGACGCAGCGGGTGCGGAAGATGGTGCTGGCGTTGGTGAGGAGTTCGATGCTCTCCAGCAGCGCGGCTGCTAATGCGGGCATCATGACGTTGAGATCAAGATTGCCATTGGCGCCGCACCAGGTGACGGTGGCGTCGTTGCCGATGACTCTGGCGCAGACCTGCATGAGGCTTTCGCACATCACCGGGTTGACCTTGCCTGGCATGATGGAGCTGCCGGGCTGGGTGGCGGGGATGGCGATCTCGCCGATGGCGCACTGAGGGCCGGAGCTGAGCCAGCGGATGTCGTTGGCGATTTTGAAGAGGCTGGTGGCGATGGTCTTGAGCTGGCCGCTGGCTTCGACGAGGGCGTCCTTGGCAGCCTGGGCTTCAAAGTGATCCGTGGCTTCGCGGAAGGGCAGGTCGGTCTTCTCTGCGATCAACGCAATAGCACGCGAGGGCATGTCGGGATGAGAATTCAAACCGGTGCCGACAGCAGTGCCGCCGAGCGCCAATTCCATAATCGCATTGAGCGCTTTGTGGACGCGATCCACGGACAATTCAGCCTGCCGCGCGTAGCCTTTGAATTCCTGGCCGAGTCGGACGGGAGTGGCATCCATCAAATGTGTCCGGCCAATTTTTAACACATCCCAGAATTCATCCGCTTTATTTTTGAGAGAGACTTGCAGGGCTTCCAGCGCGGGCAGGAGCCTTTTGTTCAACTCCTGGGCCACGGCGATGTGCATCGCGGTGGGGAAGGTGTCGTTGGACGACTGCCCCATGTTGACGTGGTCGTTCGGGTGAACCGGATTCTTCGCGCCGATGGGCTGGCCGGCGATCTGGCAGATGCGATTCGAGATGACCTCGTTCGCATTCATGTTGGTGCTGGTGCCGGAACCGGTCTGATAAATGTCGAGCACGAAATGCGCGTCGAGCTTGCCTTCGGCCACTTCTTGCGAGGCTTGCTCGATGAGGTCGGCCTTGTCTTTCGGGAGCAGTCCCAGTTCGCAATGCACGCGGGCGACGGCCCCTTTAATGAGGCCATAGGCGTGGATGACGGGGTAGGGGACGGGGCGTCCGCTGACGGGGAAGTTCAGAACGGCACGCTGGGTGCTGGCTCCGTAGAGGGCGTCGGCGGGCACGGGCATCTCGCCCATGCTGTCTTTTTCAATGCGAGTGCTCATGGATTACATCGCGCCTTTTTTCAGGTAGATAAAGACGACGACGCCTGCGCCGAGGAATAATAATGCGATGGTAATGCCGGTGATCATGGTGCGGACTGACTTAGCGTGGATGAGTTAGTTTGCAAGCAGGAGGTCAAATGCGCATGGCAGGCATGGATGATCTGATTGTGTGTCAGTGACGGATCAGCAGGATGTTCTTGCTGCAAAAAGCTCTTGCATTTGCATGATCCCCCCCTAATTTCCTCGCTCTTATGGCAAAAACCTGCTGGCTCGAACGCGAAAAGCGCAAACAAAAAACCGTTGAAAAATATGCCAAGATCCGGGCGGATCTGAAGGCGAAGAAAGATTATATCGGTCTTTCCATGCTGCCGCGTGATGCCAGCCCGACTCGTCTGACCAACCGCTGCAAAATTACCGGTCGTCGCCGTGCTTTTTACCGCCGCTTTCAAATGTCGCGCATGACCTTCCGGGAGCACGCCTGCATGGGCCTGATTCCGGGCGTGACCAAGTCCAGCTGGTAATCCATCCCCGTCGCGGGATTTAGACTTTGCGAAAGTGCCGCAGTCGCGGCATTTTTGCTTTCCAGATGCCGACTTATTTTTACATCGCGGTCAAGCCCGAGGAAGGCTGCATCCGTTGCCGGAAGGGATTTGAACTCCGGCGACCGATTACCCGCCCGCCCCTGACTGAATGCCCCCTTTGCAAAAAACCTGTCGATAAGATTATCCAGCAAGTAAACACGCCCCGCGTTTCCAAGGCGCCTTCCCTATCCGACGCCAAGAGCGCGGGCTTCACCGTTCTTGAGAAACGCTCGGACGGTTCCTATGAAAAACTTTAAGGCGCAGATCCTGCTTTGCGCTGTTGCATGATGAACTCATTTGCCACCATTTTACCCATGACCTTCGCCTCCGTCGAAGTGACGCGCGTCTGGGATTTGACGGCCACCGACACGCTCTGGCATGCCGGGGTGGTTTTGTTTTTCATCCTGCTGAATGCGTTCTTCGTCGCGGCGGAGTATTCCATCGTGAAGGTGCGCGACAGCCAGTTGCAGGAGCGCATTGACCAGGGCGACCGTTCGGCCTTGTTTACCAGAACTATTTCGCAGAACTTGGAGGGCTATCTTCCGGCATCGCAGCTCGGGGTGACTTTCACCAGTATTGCGTTGGGGTGGGTCGGTGAGCCGTATCTGGCGCACATGATTCAACCGCTCCTTTTCTCCGCGGGCATTCAGAGCGACGCGGTGTTGCATGGGGTGGCTCTGACCATCGCCTATCTGATGATCACTTACCTGCACGTGGTGCTGGGCGAGCAGCTGCCGAAGGTGTTCGCGATTCGTAACGCGCTGCCTACGGCGTTGCTGCTGGCTCGTCCGCTCCATTTATTTTACGTCGTGTTCAAGCCGGCAATCTGGTTGCTGCGCCATTCCACGGATTTTTTATTGCGGCGGGTGTTCGGCATTCAGCCGGTGGGAAGCACCGAGCATGCGCACTCCGAGGAGGAGTTGAAGCACATCGTGTCCGAGAGCGAGACCGCGGACGAGGTGACGGAGACGGAAAAGCGCATCGTGCTGAACGCCCTGGCGCTCAATGACCGCTATGTGCGCGACGTGATGACGCCGCGTAACGACGTGATCTGGCTGGATGTTGACGAGCCATTCGAGAAGAATCTCAAGATCGCGCTGGATTCCAAGCACACCCGCTTTCCGCTGGTCGAAGGACATCTCGATCACAGCATCGGACTGATCCATGTCAAAGATCTCCTGCGTCTGGTGAACGAGGACCGCACGGACTTGCGCAGCATCAAACGCGACATTCTCACGGTGCCGGAGATGATGCCTGGCGACCGGCTTCTGAAACTCTTTCTGGACAAGCACGCCCATCTCGCGCTCGCCGTTGACGAATTTGGCGGGGCTGTCGGCATTGTGACGCTGGACAATGTGGTCGAGGAGCTGGTTGGCGACATTCAGGATGAATTCGACGTGGCTGAGAAGCCGGAGTTCCGTCAGATCAGCACTGAGGAATTCGAAGTCGAGGGCGGGTTGAATCTGTATGAGATCAATCAGATGACAGACCTTCAGCTTGAGAGTGATGAAGTCACCACGATCGGTGGTTATGTCACGCATCTGCTGGGGCACTTTCCCAAGCCGGGCGAGAAGTTTCGCATCGCCAACTATGAAGTCACCGCTACCAAAGTGGAGGCGCGCCGAGTGGCGCAGCTGCATTTTCGGCGTGTGAGCGGAATGGAAGATTCAGGGGATGCGGGGCCGACACAAATCGGATCGGCCCGGGATTGAAGGACACGGTTTCACCTTGCCGAATCCCCGGGTCTGCACAAATGTCGACCTCATGATCGAGCAGCATGAACTGGATGAACTCGCGGCTGACCTTGTGCAGCGCGCGCCGCACGCAGCGGGAGATATACTCTCCGCGAGATCTGATGAAGATGCGCTGGCCGCTCTTGATTTGATCAATCCACTGGTCGCGCAGCAAATTCTGCGTGAGCTTGATGACCGCCGTCGCAGTGAACTGCTCGCTTCCGCCCCGGTGGAGAAGGCGCGTCAGTGGGTGCGCAATCAGGAGTATCCGGAAGACAGTGTCGGCTGGCTCATGGAGCCGCCCGTCGCAGTATTTCGTCCGCAAATGACGGTGCGCGAGACCATCGAGGGCATGAGAAAGCTGACCAAGAAAGCCTTTATCACTTACGGCTACGTCACGGATGAAAAAAACAAGCTGGTCGGGGTGCTGGTGTTCCGCGATCTCATGCTGGCGGAACCGGAAAAAAAACTTACGGACGTGATGTATACCAGCATCTTCGCGCTGAATCCGAGCATGGCGCTGACCGACGCCATGAAGTCCACGCTCAACCGGCATTTCCCCGTTTATCCCGTCTGCGATGAGGAAGGCAGGCTGCTGGGTCTGGTGCGTGGCCAGAGTCTTTTTGAGGCCCGCGCGATCGAGTTGTCAGCGCAGCCCGGTGCGATGGTGGGTGTTCATGAAGAAGAGCGTCTCGCCACGCCGTTGAAGCGCAGCTTCTGGATGCGGCATCCATGGCTCCAGTTCAATCTGCTCACTGCATTTATCGCGGCCAGCGTAGTCGCGGTGTTTCAGGGCACGCTTGACAGGCTGGTCATTCTCGCCGCGTTCCTGCCCGTGCTCGCGGGGCAGAG
>JAIOQF010000224.1 GCA_021413535.1 Verrucomicrobiota bacterium | reverse complement strand
GGTCGCGGCGTCACGGGTGTGATGATCGAAAGTCATTTGGTCGAAGGACGCCAGGACGCGAAGCCCGGCCAGCCGCTCACCTACGGACAGAGCATCACTGACGCCTGTGTCTCCTGGGAAACCACGGAAGTAATCCTCGATGAACTCGCCGGTGCTGTGCGTGCCAGACGCGCGGGTTAGACGGAATTAACAAAATGAAACGGATTAATTCATTAGTTCCATTCGGATAATTCAGTTAATTCTGTCCAGTCTTATTCATGACCCGCGCTGATCTCAATAAATTTTCCCGTTGCCGCATCCTCGTCATTGGCGATGTGATGCTGGATCATTTCATTTGGGGCAGCGTGCGGCGCATCTCACCCGAAGCACCGGTGCCCGTGGTCGAAGTCAGTCATGAGACCTGGTATCCCGGCGGCGCGGCCAACGTCGCGCGCAACGTCGCTCCCTTCACAAAACACATCTCCATCATGGGCCGCATCGGCTGCGACACGCAGGCGGAAAAACTCCGCGGGCTGCTCAAGGAAGAAGGCGTGAGCTGCTCGCCCATGCTCATCAGCAAGACGATCCCTACCATTTCGAAGGCGAGAGTCATCGCCCGTCAGCAACAGGTCGTTCGAGTGGATCGCGAAAGTTTGCAGCAACTCACCGATGTTGAGTTGCGTCAGGTCGGGAAAAAACTTCAAGCCTTGAGCGGGAAGCTCGATGCCATCGTCATCGAAGATTACGGAAAAGGTTTCGTCACCGCTGCGCTGGTGGACACCGTCACGCGTATCGCCCGACCGGCTGGAATTCTCGTGACGGTGGATCCTTCACCGGGCAATCCGCTTTCGTGGCGCGGGGTGGATATCGTTAAACCAAACCGCCTGGAAGCTTTCGCTGCTGCGGGAATCACCGACTCTCATAGCACTGCGCCACCGTATAAGAACGATGAACTCCTTCGAAACCACGCCAGCGGCATCGTGGTGGCCAAGCTTGGCACTGCGACTCTCACTCCGGCAGAGTTGCTGGCCGCAGTCAACGAACCATGAACTTCAGCAAAATCATCCACGACCAGCTTGAAGGTCATTTTGCCGCAGTGGAAAAACTCCGCGCGCAGACCGGATTCATCGAAGACTTGGCGCGTCGCGTCATCGCGGCTCTGGAAGCCGGAAAGAAAATTATTTTCTTCGGCAACGGAGGCAGTGCAGCGGACGCGCAGCATCTGGCGGCGGAATTCGTGGTGCGTTATCGTCGCAATCGCCGCGCGCTTCCCGCGATCTCTTTGAGCACCGATACTTCGATTCTTACTGCGGGCGGAAACGACTTCGGCTTCGAGAGCATCTACGCGCGTCAAATCGAAGCACTGGCGGTCACGGGCGATATCGCCATTGGAATATCCACTTCGGGCAACAGTGCCAACGTGATTGCAGCGTTGCAGGCAGCGAAGGACAAGGGTTGCGTGACGGTGGCCTTTACCGGCAGCGCCCAGTGTCGCTGCTCGCAGCTTGCTGAGATCACCTTCCACGCACCATCGGAAATCACTGCTCACATTCAGGAGTGCCACATCGTTCTCGGCCATATCTTATGCGAGCTGGTTGAGACACATGTCATTGATGGCTAGGCAAAATGGCATGGATTGATCGCGCCACGAACGCGCATGGAAATAGTTGAAACACCATCGGGATCAGCGGTTGCGCTGGAAAAACCCGCAACACGTCAGGGTGGTCTGCGCAAGAGCCTGTCCTGGCTCTTCGGCGCGCAGCTTGCCCGGCTGGTGCTCGGCTTCATCGTGGGCACCTTGCTGGCCCGTGCGCTGGGCGTTGCGGAATATGGTAGACTTTCCACGGCCTTGGGCATTACGACATTAGCGGCATTTTTTGCTGAACTCGGGTTGCGACAAGTGCTCGTGAAAGAAATGGCGCAACGACCGCGCATCGCAGGGCCGTTGATGGGCACCGGATTTCGTCTGCTCTGCGTTTTGGGACTGATCGCGCTCGTGGTCTGCGTCGGCACGCCGTGGGCGATGCAGCGGAAGGATTTGATGGTTCCCACGCTGGTGCTTTCGATCGTATTTCTTTTCAATGGGCATCTGGCGATTTATACCCGCTGGGATGCTTGTGGCGAGGCCTGGCGCGCGCCCATGTTCGCGATCATAGCCAGCGTGATTTCAAATATCGCGAAGGTGCTCTGCATTGTCGCCGGTCTTGGTGTGGTGGCCATGTCCAGTGCGATCACGCTGGAGTGTTTTATCTCCGCGTCGCTTGTTCTCTGGGCAGCATGGAAGATGGGCTGGTCGCGTGATTTGCGCCGCTCACATCCGCTGGCGGCGCGCGCGCTGCTGGTCCGCGCGTTCCCGCATTTCGTCGCGCAGAGCGGAGCGTTGCTGCTGCTGCGTCTCGACCAGGTCATGCTCAATGCCATGGCGGGCAACGAACAAGCCGGCATCTATGGTGCCGCCACTCGTCTCTCAGAAGTGATCTTCCTTTTTGTTCCGGTGATCGTGGCCTCCTACTTGCCGAGGCTGGCGGCGATTGAACAAACTGATCCCGCCTTGTTTCGCCGCACCACGAGCGCATTGCTGCAAGTGTTCAGTGCCATCGGATTGCTGGCTCCCCTCGGGTGGTGGTTCTTTGGTGGCTACCTGGTGCACCTGATCTATGGGCGTGATTTTTCGGCATGCGCGCCGGTTCTGTTCATCCACTGCCTCTCGTCACTGGCTTATTTGCACGGACAAGTTCGTTCTTTTGTCCTCGTGACTTCGGGCCGCGCTCGTTATGGCGCGTATGCAACATTTGCCGGCGCTGCGATCAATATTGCGCTCAATCTCTGGTGGATTCCGCGATACGGCGCGCAGGGCGCGGCGTGGGCGACGGCGGTGGCCTATTACGTCGCCTGGTTTGCGGGAACAACGATAGCCGCTGTGATTGGCGGATTGTTTATCACGCTTTCCGTTCTTCTGACCAACGGCAATTCGCTGGCGCATCTTTGTTTTTATCTGCTCATCGGCGGGGGTGTGCTGGGATTGATTGCGCCGCGCGTGGCGTTTTATGTCTGGTTTATCGCCTGTGCCTATTCCGATCTGTTGAAGCGCATCACCGTTGTTTTCGGTGATGTGAGCAAGCGCGACTTGCATTACATCCTCGGGATCACGCCCGTGATGTTTTCCGGCATCGTGATTGCGCTGGCCTTTGGCGGAGTGGCCGGAGCTTATGTTGTTCGGAGGGTGCACTGGTTTCTTTTTTTAGTCGGACTGGTCGTGACGGTCTTTACCGGTTTGATCGCCGGATTCGAAGGGGGCTACTCGCCGGAGATGATGATCCAAGGTGTCGCCAACGGAGGTCTTTACAGCCTGCTGCTCTTCGTAGTGCCAGTCTTGTTTCCGCATCCGCAGCAGATGATCAAGGTTTTCCGTTTCGCGCTGTGGGTGTTCCTGCCGGTGGCGATCTATGGTGTTGTGCAGGCGATTCAAGGATTTCTCCCGTTTGAGATTGCCTACCTGCGCACGGGCCTGAGCATTGAAATCAAGCAACTGCTCACGAACCGGGTGCGCGCGTTTTCCACCTTGAACAGTCCGACTGCGATGGCAAATCTTTGTGCCGCGATGGCCGTGGTGTGCTGGCATCTGGCGCGTATTCCGCGAGGGAGCAGCTTAGGCCGATCCGGCCGGCTGCCCTGGGCCATGGCATTGTTCATGGCTGCCGCATTTATTGCTGGTCTGGTGGC
The DNA here is from genome assembly GCA_021413535.1 of Verrucomicrobiota bacterium. Lineage (GTDB taxonomy): Bacteria > Verrucomicrobiota > Verrucomicrobiia > Verrucomicrobiales > Verrucomicrobiaceae > VFKE01. Next base: position 3,832 of record JAIOQF010000224.1, on the reverse strand, counting down.
GTCCACCGGACGGGCTGGACTGGCTGTGTTGGTATGCGCTCCGTTTTCGGCCTGGTGTTTTCTTTCACCGGGTCGCACGCGAATGTTCTACGCGGGTATGATCACAATATTTTTGATGCTGGTCATCGTTTCGCCGTGGCTTCTGGATCACCTGGAGGATGCAAACCTCTGGCTGTTCACCAAGGTGGATTCCACTTCGATGGCCGGGCAGTTGAGCACGGTCGGGACTTACAGCGACCGTCTCTCGGGATTTGCTCATGTGTTGCGAAATCCAGCGACCTATTCGCTGTTTGGCATCTGGAATGGAAGTTATGACACCCTGCAGACAGGATTGCATCACCATGACATTCTGAGTTCAATCCTTCTTCGCTTTGGCGTTGTGGGATTGGGCTCGATCCTCTTGATTCTGATCTGGGTGCTCCATGTGTTGCATCGGAAACTTCAGTCTACGGCTGACCCGGAGGTGAAACGACTGATGGCGTTGTGCGTCGGACTCGGCCTGAGTTTTCTCATCTCATCCTGTCTCGCGGGTAATATTTTATTGGTGTTTCCTTTAAATGGATTTTTCTGGCTCTGGGTTTCCACTGCCGTCCTCTGCACGCTGCCCGCGCCGGAACCGCTGCCGCAGAGGGCTGCAGGCAGCAGCGGACTGGACATGACTTCGCTGGCTGGACGCACGCCCGGTGCCAGCCGCTTCAGACCGCGCCGCACATGATGTCATTGCGCTCCATCTTGCGGTCCGTCTGTTACACTGCAAATACGATTCGCTATCGCGTGGAGTGGCCGCGCATCGCAGAAGCATGGGCGAAGATCGGTCAAGCCGACACCATCTTTGATGGCGGAGCCGGTTCGGGCGAATTTGCGCGCCGAGCCTTGCAAGGGGGGCTCTGCCGTCATGTCATCGCGCTGGAATATGACGCGAAAAATTTTATCCAGCTTGAGCGCAATCTCGGTCGCGATCAGCGCGCGAAGCTGTTGCGTGGTTCCGTGTTGGAAATTCCACTGGCGAATCAAAGCGTCGATCTGGTGATGAGCACGCAGGTCATTGAGCACATTCAGGATCACGAGAAAGTGGCAGCGGAGTTCAATCGAATTCTCCGGCCTGGCGGATATGCGATCATCACTACGCCGCACCCGCCGGAGCCGTTTCCGAACAACGATCATGTGCGCGAGGGTTACACTGCGGACGATTTGCGCGCGTTATTCGCGCCGCACGGCTGGGAGCCGCTCTGGTCAGACTATTTTCTCACGCGAGAGACAACCCAAGCCATGATGCGCGCGGATAAACTTCCCGCGCGCGGTGTCTATCTCCCGGTGGCCTGGGTCGATCAGGAAACGGGACTCGATGGAGCGGCTCGGAAATCACGCAGTCCCTACGGCATCCTGATGCTCTTTCGCAAGCCCGCATGAAGCTGCTCATCATCGATCCTAACATCTCACTTTCGAGCCCCTCCATGAAGGGCGTGGTGCGCGCGCTGCCTATGCTGCGCCGCGCAGGCGTTGAGGTCGAACTCTGGTGCTGGCATTGTGATCCGGATATCAAAGTTGATCGGATGGTTCGTTTGCCGCGAATCGGTGCGATTCGGGTGCTCTATACCCACGCGTTTGGTGTCTTGGCGCGCCTGACAAATTGGTGGAAGTTTAAGATCACCAAGGCTCCGCGACCGGATATCATTTATTCCGTCGCCTGGTATTTGCCGCAGTGTGACGTGTGCCACGTTCACTTTTCCCCGTGGGATTGGGAGCGGCGCCAGCAGGAACTCGGTGTCCATTCGCTGCGCGATTTGATTGAGCGCGTCAGCAGCTGGTTCTCGCTGCGTAATGCGAATCGATCCCTGCGGAGCACGACCGCCCGGCGCATTCTCTGTGTGTCCGAAGCCGTGGCACAAGATGTCCGGCAAATCAGCCTGCGACACGCCGCCAGCCTTCGCGTTCTACCCAACAGCTATGATCCCGCACGCTTTCACCAAGGAGTGCGCCAGCTCTGGCGCGGAGAAATGCGCGCGCGGCTTTCGTATACTGACGCGGACAAAGTCTTTATCTTCGTCAGCACCGGTCACTATCGGCGCAAGGGTATCTTCCTCGCAGTGGAGTCGGTGGGCTTGCTGCGCCAGCAGCATCCGGAGGCGAAACTGCTGGTCGTCGGTGGCGCGGAATCGCGTCTGGGCGCATTGCGCAAAGAACTGTCCGGAAGCATCGCGGGCTGGCGGGAGTTTGTCACCTTCACTGGCAATGTTCCGGATGTGGAAAAATATTTTGCTGCGGCTGATGCCTTCCTGCTTCCATCGTATTCCGAGGCCTTCGCGCTCGTTGAAGTGGAGGCGGATGCTTGCGGGCTGCCGCTTTTCCTAACGCGACACCATGGTTCAGAGATGATTCTACAAGAGGGGGTCAATGGCAGATTTTTTGAATTTGATCCCGTGCGAATGGCAGCAGTGCTTGCGGAATTTGTCTCAGGCGCGTGGCAACCTTCAACTGGTCAGGCGCCGAAGAAAGCTCTGACCAGCGACGAGTATGCCAGTGCGCTGCTGGAGATTTTTCATTCAGTCTGTCCGGGTTCGATCGATTCTTCGACGCAGCCGGGGCAAGGCATCGTAATGCAGCATCCTGAAGTGAGTCATTCATGAACAGCGACTGCGGCTTTCTTTATGCGGCCACTGGAGAGCGTCATCTCCGGGAGGCGGCGCACTCCGCTGCCAGTGCGCGTCGCTTCCACCCCGAGCTTCCCACGTTGGTCTACACCTCTGCAAAAGATCTTGCTGCCTCCGGTGACTGGCTGCGAAATTCATTTCAACAAATCGAAATTCATCCGCAGCCGGTTTTCTCGTTTCGCGACAAGATTCAACCGTTGCTGATGTCGCCGTTTCGTCGGACGCTATTTTTAGATGGCGACACGGAATTGCTGGGCCGGGTGGATGATGTTTTTGATCTGTTGGGAAAATTTCCCCTCGCGTATTGTCGCGATACCACGCGCTACAATCTGCCGTCTCCGATGGTGCCTGCTGTGTTTAGTGAACCCAACACGGGAGTTCTCGCCTTCTTGTCGGGTGATCTGACAGCGCAACTTTTCCGATCATGGCTGGAGCGGTATGATGAAGGACTGGCGCGTCATGAACGCGATCATGGAACTGGCGCGGGCTATCATGATCAGCCAGCATTTCGCCAGGTGCTTTATGAATCAGCCCTCCCGCATTATGTTTTGCCGGAGGAATACAATCTCCGTGCCTATGCGCTTTGGTATGCCGGTGCGCGAGTGCGCATTCTCCACGCCCGGGAGCCCTATCTTTCCCGTTGGCGGCATGCGATCAATCGCAGTGAAGACATGCGCTATGGCGATGGAGAAACCTGGGCTGGGCGGTCGGTGATCTCGCTCAAGAGCTGGGTGAAACACCGGCTGCTGGGCCGGAGTCCTAACTGGTTAAAAAAAGAGAGTCTCAACAAAACTTATCAAAATATGAACGGCGTTGAGATCGAGAAGGAGGACAAATCATGAGGGCCGTGCTGCATTCGCTGGCGCGAAATAATGTGCTTTGGAAGATTTTTTGGCTGCCACTTGTCAGATTGGCCCGGCACATGACCTGGCAGCGCTCGCAGGTGGAGCTGGAACGGTTGCGCCGTGAACTTGGGCCGGACTATCGAGTTCTGGCGGGGCCATTCGCGGGCTTGCGATATCCGAAGTTCGAGGCGGTTGGCAGCAGTCTGATTGGAAAATTGGTCGGCATTTATGAAATCGAGCTGGGCGCTTTGATGGAGAAGATTTTGGTCGCTCCCTATGAAACCGTCGTGGATCTGGGCTGTGCCGAAGGGTATTACGCCGTCGGGCTGGCCGTGC
>JAIOQF010000271.1 GCA_021413535.1 Verrucomicrobiota bacterium | reverse complement strand
GTTTCTTCTTGATCTCGTCGGCTTCTTCCTTGCTGACGCCCTGCTTGAGCGGCTGAGGAGCGCTTTCGACGAGCTTCTTGGCATCGGCCAGGCCGAGTCCAGGAACCACGGTGCGCACTTCCTTGATGACGCCGATCTTGTTCGAGCCACCGTCGGTGAGGACGACATCGAATTCGGTCTTGGCTTCAGCGGCGGGTGCGGCTGCGGCACCACCACCACCTGCGGCGGCGACGGCAACGGGAGCTGCTGCGCTCACGCCCCACTTGGTTTCAAGGGTCTTCACAAGTTCAGCAACTTCCAAGACGGTAAGTCCGCTGAGTTCATCTACGATTTTATTGAGGTCTGCCATTTTATTATTGTGGTATCGCCGTCAACCGGAGCTCCGGTGGGTTTGAGACTGTCGGCCGACAGTCCGGCGAGGAACCGTTTGGTGTTTTAAGTTCAGGCGGCTTGCACCGCCATCGGATCAAATTGTTTGGTTGAGTGAATGTTAAGCGGCCTGGTCGCCCTTCGCCTGGATGACGCGGGCGAGCGATGCTGCGGGTTCGTTGAGCAAGCGGACGAGCTGGCTCGCTGGTGCCTGAAGCACGCCGAGAAGCTGGGCGAGGAGGACTTCACGCGCAGGCAGGTCAGCGAGGACCTTGATGCCGTCGGGTGTGAGATACTTGCCGTCAAGGACGCCGGCCTTCATCTTGGGCCGTTCGAACTCGCTGGAAAAAGTCTTCATCACCTTGGCGGTGGCACAAACGTCTTTTTCGCCCGTCACGATGGCGGTCTGGCCGGTGAGCACTGCTCCGAGTTCGGCGGGCAGCTGCGCGCGTTCGGCAGCTTTTTTCACCAGGGTGTTTTTGTAAACGTGAAGTTCAGCACCCGCGCCGCGAAGGCGTTTGCGCAGCTCTTCAAACTTATCAACCGTCAGGCCGCCGTAATCCACGACGAACATGAAGGGCGAGGCGTTCACCTTCTGGAGAAGGTGGTCGATCATGATGCTTTTTTCTTCTTTCATCTGAGTATTTCCTCGGGGTTAGGCCGCAACGGCAATTTTGATGTGCTTGGTCACGTCCACCTTGATGGGTGGCGACATGGTGGCCGCGAGCGTGATGTTCTCAATGAAGCGGCCCTTGGCGGAAGCAGGACGGGCGCGCATGACGGCGTCGATCAAAGCCTGGGCGTTCTCGACGATGGCATTCTGCTCGAAGCCAACTTTGCCGACTGGAGCGGCGCAATTGCCGTTCTTATCGAGCTTAAATTCAACACGACCCGCTTTGACGGACTTCACGGCGCCGGCGATGTCGTCGGTCACGGTGCCGGTTTTTGGATTGGGCATCAGACCGCGAGGTCCGAGTTGTTTGCCGAGCTTGCGCACTTCGGCCATGGCCGCAGGAGTCGCGATGGCGACATCGAATTCAAGGAAGCCCTCTTTCACCTTGGCGATCAAATCTTCGTAGCCGACGACTTCAGCGCCCGCAGTTTTTGCGGCGGTCGCAGCATCGCCCTGGGCGAAGACGGCGACTTTCACATTCTTGCCTGAACCATGAGGAAGCGGGCAGGTGCCGCGCACCATCTGATCGGACTGTTTAGGATCCGCAGTCAGGCGGAACGAAAGTGTCACTGTCTGGTTGAACTTGGTGGTTGGCAGCTTGCGGACAAGGTCGGCAGCCTCCTGCAGTGAGTGGAGCTTTCCAACCGGGATCATTTCCACGGCCTTGCGATATCGTTTGCTTCTGTGTTTCATGGTAGGGTGCAGTGCGAGCGAACCGGTTTTTGATTCTCCTGCTTGCTGGTTTTTGGTTTCAGTTACTGAGAAAATATTAATCTGTGATCTCGATGCCCATCTGACGGGCAGTGCCAGCCATGATCTTGCAGGCAGCGTCCAGATTGGTGGTATTGAGATCGGGCAGTTTTAGCTTGGTGGCTTCGAGAAGCTTGGCGCGGGTGATTTTCGCGACTTTCTTTTTATTGGGCTCGCCAGAACCGGAGGCGATGTTCGCCACCTTCTTGAGCAAGTTGGAAGCAGGCGGCTGCTTGGTGATGAAGGTAAAACTTTTGTCTTTGTAGACCGAGATCACAGTCGGCAAGACATCGCCGCCGGCCTTTTGTGTAGCAGCGTTGAACTCTTTGCAGAAGGCCATGATGTTCACACCGGCTTGACCGAGGGCGGGTCCGATAGGCGGCGCTGGATTGGCGGCACCGGCTTTGATCTGGAGTTTGATGACTTTGACGACTTCTTTTGCCATTTTCTTGAGGAGTTGAGATGTGAGATTTTACTAGGCTTTTTCGACCTGCCAGTATTCGAGGTCCACGGGAGTGGAGCGTCCGAAGATGTTCACAGAGACGCGCAGCAGGCCGCGCTCCTGATCGATTTCTTCGATGGTGCCCACCTGACTTTCGAAGGGGCCGTCCGCCACGCGAACGCTGTCACCCGGGGTGAACTGAATCTTCGGCTTGGCACCGGATTCGCTTTCCCGCATCTGAGCGCGCAAGGCTTCAATTTCCTTCGGACGAAGTGGAATCGGATGATCTTTTGCTCCAGCGAAATTCAGGAAGCCATCGGTCTCCTTCACGAAGTGCCAGGTTTTCACCATCGGCTTGTTGTGCTCGTCCAAGAGCCACATGTTGGCCAGGATGTAGCCGGGAAATTTCTTGCGAACGGACTCCGATTTCTTGCCCTTCTTGACTTCAGAAACACGGTCGGTGGGAACAATGATTTCGTAAATGAACTCCGCCATCTCCTCACTCTCGATGCGTCGGATCATATTCTCGCGCACGCGCTGCTCGAGGCCGGCACGCACGTGCATGACATACCATTGATCTTTAGGTTCGGGGATGGCTCCCATATAATTTAGAGTGGACTGGAGTCGCGCCTGGTTAGCCGCGACTTAGTGGGTAAAGGCTTGGAAAAAGTTACGCAAAACGAGATCGAACATGCCCGTGAACGCGGCCAGCAGGAGCATGGCCACGAAGACCACGGCGGTGGCGTCGGTCAGCTCCTTGTAGCGGGCGAATCCCCTCTCCTTGGGATCCCATGGCCAAGTGGCTTTCCTCAACTCGGACCAGACTTCGGAAAGGTAATTGGTGGCGCGGTTCATAATTTCGTCTGTCTCTGGGGAAATCCTTGTGATGTTTGGCACGCCGGGAGGGACTCGAACCCCCAACCAATGGTTTTGGAGACCACTACTCTACCAATTGAGCTACCGGCGTATTTCGTCCTCGCGGACAGTCTCGTTTGGATCGTTGCGTTCAGGGTTTTGTTCAGGAAAAGCCGTCTGGGGACAAGTTCTCCGCAGATGCCTGTTCATCACAAGCCCGCGGAGTCCATGAATTCAAACGGCGCAGTCAATTATTCGATAATGTCGGCCACGCGGCCCGCGCCGACGGTGCGACCACCTTCACGAATAGCGAAGCGCATGGTCTTCTCCATCGCGATGGGGGTGATCAACTCCACGGTGATGGAGACGTTATCTCCGGGCATCACCATTTCCACGCCGTCAGGCAGGGAGACAGTGCCGGTCACGTCCGTGGTGCGGAAGTAGAACTGCGGGCGATAGTTCGTGAAGAACGGCGTGTGACGGCCACCTTCATCCTTGGAGAGCACATAGATTTCAGCCTTGAACTTCCTGTGCGGCTTCACCGAACCGGGCTTGGCGATAACCTGGCCGCGCTCGACATCAGTCTTCTTCACACCGCGAAGCAAGAGTCCAACGTTGTCACCCGCTCGACCTTCGTCGAGCAGCTTGCGGAACATTTCGATGTCCGTTACGGTGGTCTTCAGCGTGTCTTTGATGCCGACGATTTCGACTTCACCCATCTTCTTGATGATGCCGCGCTCAATACG
>JAIOQF010000251.1 GCA_021413535.1 Verrucomicrobiota bacterium | reverse complement strand
TAATAGTCAACATCAATTAAGCTTTTAAGAGAAATTCGTAAATTTACAAATTTTCGGTTTCTCATTAAAACTCAGCGTAACATCCAGACGATCACTGCTTTCTGAACGTGCAGGCGATTTTCAGCCTCTGAGAAAATAGTGTCAGCGTGCTTCTCCAAGGTTTCATCGGAGATTTCTTTTTCCCGATACGCCGGGAGGCAATGCATGACAATCGCGCTCTTTTTGGCGTGTTTCATCAGAGGCTCATTGATCTGCCAGGGTTTGAGGAGTTGCAGCCGGCGGGCGCTTTCTTCTTCCTTGCCCATGCTGATCCAGACATCGGTGTAAACTACGTCCGCGCCCGCGACAGCCTGTTTGGGATCATCACACAAACTCACATTTTTTGCACCCAGCCTTTCCATGAAATCTGCGGGCGGCTGGAAAACTTTGGGCGCACCGACGGTGAGTTCAAAACCCAGCCGGGCCGCAGCCCACATCCATGACCGGGCGACATTGCAGTCACCATCGCCGAGGAAACAGACTTTCTTGTCTTTCCATCCGCCGAGTTTTTCCAGCATCAACTGTAGATCCGCCAGAATTTGGCAGGGGTGCTCGTCATCCGTGAGTGCGTTGATGGTCGGCAGGCCGCTGAACTTGGCGAACTCCTCGACATCCGCCTGGGCGTAGGTGCGGATCACCGCGCCGTGCACCATGCGGCCCAGCACTCGAGCGGTGTCTTTCACAGGCTCGCCCCGGCCCAATTGAGTTTCTGTGCCGCTGAGAAACATCACGTCGCCTCCGAGTTCGCGAATGCCGACCTCAAAGCTCACCCGCGTGCGAGTCGATGATTTGTTGAAGATGAGCGCCCAGCACTGCCCATTTAAAATCTTGGGCGTGGCGGCGCGGTTCTTGCGCAGCGAAATGCCGAGTTCAACGATGTCACTAATTTCCCGCGCGCTGAGTGCTTCGATGGAGAGAAGATTTTTCATGATAATTTTTGCAAGACATCGTGCATGATTTTCAGCCCGGCGCGCACTTCTAATTCCGTGGTGTTCATTGGTGCCAGCCAGCGCAGCACCTTCGGTCCTGCGGCGACCGAGAGCAAACCTGCATCCATCAATCGTTGCACGATCCAGATGGACGGCGTTTTGCCGCTCTTTTGAAAATCTTCGCGGGCTTCAATGTGGGTGATGTCGAGTTCAAAGCCGATCATGAATCCAAATGCTCGAACATTCTTCAGGATTGGAAGTTTCCAACTGAGCGCTTCATTTGCGATTAATGCACCCATGATTTTCGAGTGCTCAGCGAGACCGTCGCGCAGAATAACTTTCAAGGTCGCGATTGCTGTCGCGCATGCGAGTGGCGAGCCTCCATACGTCGTGCCGTGAGATCCTGCACCGAGGATGTCGCAGAGTTGTGGTGCGCCTGCTTCGTGGGAAATCGCACGGTCGCGAACCCAGAAGGAGCCGAGCGCGTAGCCGCTGCCGATGGACTTGGCCCAGCTGATGGCGTCGGGAAGAATTTCATTACCTGGCACGATGCTGCGCCAGCCGCCGAGTTCGCCCGTTCTGCCGAGACCGCACTGCACTTCATCGAGCAGCAGCAGCAGGTCGTGTTTCTTCGCGAGGTTTGCCGCCGCACGGAGGAATTCCGGAGTCGCGGGATTGACGCCGCTCTCGCCCTGCACGGGTTCCAGCAGCAGAGCGACAGTGGTATCCGTGATTGCAGCTTCGAGTGCGGCGATGTCGTTGAACGGCGCGTATTTAAATCCCGGCACCAGCGGGCCGAAACCGCCGTGAATCTTTTCCTGCGCAGTTGCAGTCATGGTCGCCATCGTGCGGCCGTGGAAGCTGCCGGTGAAGGTGATGATCTCGTAGCGCGGTGATCCATCAGACTTCGGCCGCATCACACCAAATTTCCGCGCCAGCTTGATGAGGCCTTCGTTTGCCTCCGCGCCGCTGTTGCAGAAGAAGCACTTCCCGGCAATGCCCAAGACATCTTCTACCAGCATTCGCGCCAGTTCGCCCTGCTGCGCGATGTGATACCAGTTGGAAACGTGGATAAGCTTCGCCGCCTGGTCCTGGAGTGCTTTCACGACCTCTGGATGACAATGTCCGAGCGGGCAAACGGCGACGCCGCCGGCGAAATCGAGATATTCCCGGCCGTCGCGGTCCCACAGCTTCACGCCGCTGCCGCGTTCCGGCCAGAAATCGAAGCGGCCATAGTTCGGGATGACGTAGTTCTGAAATTTCTCTGCGTCTGTCATTGAAGTGTGATTTCGGTGCCGATCCCCTTGTCGGTGAAAATTTCGAGCACGACGGAGTGAGGAATGCGGCCGTCGATGAGGTGAACTTTGCCGACCCCGCCGCGCAAGGATTCGAGCGCGCTTTCCATTTTGGGCAGCATGCCGCCCGCGATGATGCCCTCGTGGATCAGTTGCGCGATGGAAGTTTCATTGAGCGTGGGGATCAACGTAGCGTCGTCCTTTGGGTCGCGCATGACTCCGAGCACGTCGCTGAGAAAAATAAGCTTGGCGGCCTTGAGTTTTTTCGCGAGAGCGCAGGCCGCAATGTCGGCGTTCACATTGAGCGTGTGGCCGGTGCCTGATTCTTTTGCGACTGGCGATACCACGGGAACGACTTCGCCTTTGACGGCGAGATCGACAAATTCCGTGCTGCATTCCACGACTTCGCCGATGAACCCGATATCCACGAGTTCGCCGCTGACGGGATCTTTGGCCTTAGTGCGCTGGCCGGTGAAAACACTCGTGCCCGCCAGTCCGACGGCGCGACCGCCCAGCGTATTGATGCGTTGCACGAGGTCGGGATTGATGACTTGTGATAAAGTTTTCTCAACGATCTCGATGGTTTTCTCATCGGTCACGCGCAGGCCGGCAACAAAACGCGCCTCAAGGTTGGCATCCTTCATCGCCTTCGTGATCGCTTTGCCACCGCCGTGCACGAGCACCGGGTTGATGCCCACGGCCTCGAGAAAGACGATGTCGCGCAGCAGGCTGTCCACGAGGGATGCATCTTCCATGGCGCTGCCGCCGACCTTGATGAGAAAGGTCTGGCCGCGGAAATTTTGCAGATACGGCAGCGCTTCGATCAGCGCGTCGGCCTTGCGGATTTGCTCTTGTTGAAGGCTCATCTCAGTTTACTAAACGAGCCCCGTCTGCCGCTTGGAATGCACCGCAGCGGAGTATTCGCTGCTGTTGAAGTCGACGTATTCTTTGCTGAGGTCCGTAGTGTAGACGTTGTATTCCGCTTCGCCGAGATTGAGGTCAACGGTCACAGTAAAAGCGGGCTTGGTAGTTACCGCTTCGAGTTCCTTCACCGGGATGCCGGTGGGCAAGCCGCCTTTCGCGGCGCAGAGCCCGCCGAAATAAATATCCACCAGTTCCTCACGAATGCGGGCACTGGCATAGCCGACGGCGTGCATTACCCGTCCCCAGTTGGGATCACCGCCGTGCCAGGAGCATTTCACGAGCGTGGACTTGGCCACGGCTTCGGCCACTGCTTTGGCGTCCTTGTAATTTCTTGCGCCCTTCACGCGGATTTCCACGAAGCGCGTGACTCGCTCGCCGTCGCGCACGATCATCTTGGCCAGCTCGACCATCACCCGCCGCAAGGCAGCTCGGAAGACTTCGGTGCAAGGCGCTTTGCTTTTGATTACTGGCATGCCAGATGCGCCGTTGCTCATCACGATCACGGTGTCGTTGGTGCTGGTGTCGCCATCGATGGTGATGCGGTTGAAGCTCTGTTCCACCGCGGCTTGCGTGGCGCGTTTCAATTCAGAGCCATCCACTGTCGCGTCCGTAGTGATGAAAGCCAGCATGGTGGCCATGTTGGGACAAATCATGCCTGCCCCCTTGGCGATGCCGCCAACGCGGAACTTGTGCCCGTGGCATTTGACCTCGATCGCATAGCTTTTCGGCTTGGTGTCGCTGGTCATGATGGCCTGCGCGGCTTTGTTGGAACCCTTCTCGTTGAGTGAGGCAACGAGATCAGCGGTGCGAGGGATTATCCGATCCATCGGCATCGGCATTCCGATGATACCCGTGGAATTCACCAGCACCTGCTCCATTTTTAAGCCGAGTTGTTCAGCTACGGCGCGGGTCATGGATTTCGCGTCGGTGATTCCCTGCGGGCCGGTGCAAGCGTTGGCATTACCGCTGTTGGCGATGATCGCGCGCGCGTCGCCGCCTTTGACATGAATGGCGGACACGCGGACTGGCGCGGCTTTCACGCGGTTGGTGGTGAAGCAGGCGGTGGTCTTTGCCTTCTTGTCCGAGACGATGAGCGCGAGGTCGAGACGCACTTTCTTTGGATCTTTAATTCCGCAGGCAATGGCACCCGCGCGAAAGCCCCGGGGCGCGGTCACGCCACCGGTGATGGCTTTGAACGGGAAATCGGCTGCGGTGGAGGATGCCTTGCTCATGACACGGATAACGCTTCTAATGGAAAATCACAGCACGGTCAAACCCGTGTGTTCGGCGTAACCGCACGCGAGATTAAAATTCTGCACCGCCTGACCGGCCGCACCTTTTACCAGATTGTCTTCCGCGCTCATCAGGATGAGCCGGTCTGCACGTTGGTCGAACGCCCAGCCGACGTCGATGAAGTTCGTGCCCGTGACGTTTTTCGTATCCGGGCACTGGCCGTTGCCCAGCAGCCGGACGAACCGTTTGCCGGCATAGGCAGCGGCATAAGCCTTCGAGACATCATCCAGTGAAACACCATTGCTCAGGCCGGTGAAGATCGTGGTGCAGATGCCTTGGTTCACGGGAACCAGATGCGGCACGAAGGTGAAACGCACCTTGCGTGACGCAGCGAGGTCGAGTTCCTGGGCGATCTCGCTGAGGTGCCGGTGCTTGGGCACGCTGTAGGCGCGGAGGCTTTCGTTGCACTCGCAGAACAGAAACGGCGTGCTTTCCTTTCTGCCAGCACCGCTTACGCCGCTCATGCTGGAGACGGCCATCGGTGAATCATCCAGCAAACCGGCGCGCAGCAATGGCACCAACGGAACCAGGACGCTCGTGGGATAGCATCCGGGGCAGGCGATGAGCCGTGCTTTTTTTATTTCTTCCGCTCGCAGTTCGGGTAGCGCGTAGACCGCTTCGTCCAGCAGTGCAGGCGCAGGATGGGCATGATCGTAATACTCCGCATAGACTTTAGCATCGCGCAGCCGGAAATCGGCGCTCAAGTCGATGACGCGAAGTCCGGCGTCCAATAATGATCCGGCAAATTCATGGGCCACACCGTGGGGCAGTGCAAGAAAGGCCACTTTGGCACCGGATTTTTTAATGATCGCAATGTCCGGCGCGACAAATGAAAGCGCGTCCGCTTGCGCGACACCACGGAAGCGCGGGAACTCTGCCGTCAGTGGTTTGCCGGCATGTTGCCGCGAAGTCACCGCCACGATCTCTGCATTGGGATGCAGCAGCAGGAGCCGCAGCAACTCTCTTCCGGAGTAACCGCTGGCTCCCACGACCGCGACTTTGACTAGATGTGACATTTTTTGGCGAAGGGCGAATTTGCTGACTGTGCCGCGCCGTGCAAGCCCGTGTTGGAAAAACTTCCATCTCCTGCTTGATATGCGGCAGTCCCCGCGCTTAGACTCCGGTTCGCAAAAACTGGATCGCGGGCTGTAGTTCAGCCTGGTAGAACGCTTGCATGGGGTGCAAGA
>JAIOQF010000250.1 GCA_021413535.1 Verrucomicrobiota bacterium | reverse complement strand
CTGGCGAGTCTGTTGGCTGAGGTGCTGGAAGATCCCCGATTATCGGCATTGGATCGCGCTGCGTGGACGCTGGTGCCGGTGCCGCTGCATCACGCGCGGGAGCGGGAGCGGCAATACAACCAGGCGTGGGAACTCTGCCGGGAGTTTTCGGCGGACAGTGGATTTCCTGCCCTCAAGGCCCTGCGGCGCGTGCGGCCGACCACGGCGCAGGCTTCACTGAGCCGGCATCAGCGAATCGAGAATCTTCGCGGCGCCTTTATGATGGATCGCTCCGTTCTGAAAAATAACATGCTGCGGGGCGGCAGTGTGCTGCTGGTGGATGACGTGCTCACCACCGGCTCCACCGCCAGCGAGTGCGCGCGCATTTTGCGGCGCGAGGGCGGGGTGGAAAAGGTGGTTGTGATCACCGTGGCGCGCGGTTAAGGTCGGGCCTCATCTTTTTTGCCATGGGAATTTTTAATAAACGATCAGTCGCCGACCTCGGCGAAAAGAAAAAGGACATGCCAGAGGGTCTCTGGATCAAGTGTCCCTCGTGCGGCGAAAGCCTCTACGAGCAGGCACTGGCGAAGAATCTCCGCGTCTGCAGCCACTGTCAGCATCACTTCACCCTCAGCGCCGAGGAGCGCATCGCACTGGTGGCGGACGAGGGCAGCTTTGAGGAGATCGATGCCAAACTCGATTCGGTAAATCCGTTGGGGTTCAAGGATTACCTGGGCAAAGTAAGAGCCTATCAGGCCAAGACCGGTCTGACTGAAGCGGTGATCACGGGCCGGGCTAAGATCGACGGGCAGCCCGTGTTGCTGGCGATCATGGATTGCGCAGTCATCGTTTTTTCCGCCTCCGGTGGAGCCCGGATGCACGAGGGCATTCTCAGTCTCATGCAGATGGCCAAGACCAGCGGAGCACTGGCCCGGCACAGCGAGGCCAAGCTGCCTTACGTTTCCGTGCTGACACATCCCACCACCGGTGGTGTCACCGCCAGTTTTGCCACGCTGGGCGATATCATTTTGGCGGAACCCAAGTGCATGATCGGTTTCGCCGGACCGCGCGTGGTGAAGGAAACGACGCACAGCGATCTGCCGCCTGGCTTTCAGACCGCTGAATTCATGATGGAGCACGGGCTGGTGGATACCATCGTGCCTCGGGCTGAAATGCGGAGCACCTTGAGCCGCTTGCTGCTTTATCTTCTTCCAAAACAGGCTGCGGCCTAGCAGGCGCTTTAACTTCATGGATGCGATGGTGAATGTAAACATGATCCCATCCGTGCAGCGGACGCCATGAGCAACGACCGCGACACCGCTCGCATCGGCCCGAAGGCCGGCGATCCTGTTACCACCTACCACACCCGGTGGGACATGGTGAACAAGGCCAAGTCCGGCGGCACTGACAAGGACTCGCTCAATGCGCTCGAAGAACTCTGCCGCATCTATCGCCATCCTGTCTATATCGCGCTGCGGCACAAGCACCTCTACTCACACCACGATGCCGAAGATGTGGCTCAGTCATTCATCACCTGGCTCATTCACGGCGGCTATCTGCGACGGGCTGATCCCGCGAAGGGGCGCTTCCGAACTTTTCTCCTGACCTATCTCGACAATTACGTCGCCAATCAGAAGCGGAAACAATATGCCAGGAAGCGTGGCGGTGGAGTCGTTCACGTCCCTGCGGAATTTCCCAGCGACACCAACCGCGATGCTGTCGAGCCCAGAGACGAAAACTCGCCCGACAAAGAGTTCGATCGCGCCTGGACACTCGCCACGTTCCGCGCCGCGCTGGATCGATTGCGCGCGAAGTTTGCTGAGGAGAACCGGCTGGCGGAATTTGAGGCGCTCCAGGATTTTGTGATTCGCAAACGCGACGCGAACGACAGCTACGCGAATGTTGCCGCCAAGCTCGGCATCAACGAAGTAGCATTGCGACAGCGCGTTTCACGTTTCGCGAGAAAATTCCGTCAGTCACTCGAGGACGTCATCAAGCCGATGGTCAGTGAAGCGGAGTTGGATGATGAGCTGAGTTACTTGTGGCGGTGTTTTGAGAAATGAGGCAGCTGATGCCAATCCATTTATGAAGATACTCTTGGCGATCACTCTATTTGCTGGTGCGACATGTTTTGCTGCTGATTCCGGCGATGCGCTCTCCGAGCCCAAGACTTTTCTGAAGATCGTCACGGCCATCGAGTCATCGAAGATTAGTGAACTTACTTCATCAAAGGACGAGCACGGCACGTCGTATCATCTTCGCCGGGCAGAATTTCTCGGAACCGTGCGCCGAGATGGACGGACTTACACCATCGCACACGCAGTTTTTATTCGGTCGTCACCACTTGGACAAGACACGCCACCGCCGCGTGGTCATGACTTCATTGTTGTCCTCGACCCTAAATTCAATATTTGCGGAGTTGGTCGCACTACTTTTGGTGAATACTACATGAAAGGTGAGCGGCTATATTTTGGGGCGTATGATGACAATAATAAACCATGCGCTGACTTCGGTTCCACAGCAGCGTTCACAAGATATCGAGGGTATATTGAAATCGGTCTTGAATACCCGTTTCCAGATCGGATTTCAGAGGAAAATTGGCAGACTGGAGCTTTCTTGAAAAGTCTTTCCGTGGAAGACAAAAAATCGGGGCTTTACCCCAAACAGTGATGGCAACAGTAATAACACGCATGGCAAACGGATACAGGCAACGGTTCGCTGTCGTCTGATCCGAAGCGATCGGCAGAAAATGAGTATCAATTCAGAGCTAGAAAAGCTGATCTTCCTTAGGGATCGTGGCGACCTTACTCAAGCAGAGTTTGAGAAGGCGAAGGCGTTGCTATTGTCTGAGGAAAGTCCCGAAACGATTTCATCTCGGAGAACGACCTCGGATGTTGGCGGCCTTGCAACAGGAATTCCTGGATTGGGTCTAGCTGCTGGTGTGTTCGTTGGGAATCTTCTCGCTATCTCGATTGCAAGTGGTGACGTTACAAAGGGATTTGTTGTCGGCGCTATTGCAGCTGTTCTAGTAGTAGTTTTCTCCCTTGCCGCCCGGGTTTTTAGGTCGCAGTGAACAAGCCGAACAAACGTTCGCACTGATTTATTGTGTCCCTCGGTGAAGAAATTCCCCACAAAAAAGGAGGAACTCCTTGCGGAGTTCCTCCCTCGAATTGCGGATTGTGCTGCTGACTGAATTACGCTCCCTGGCCGGGACGGTATTCTTCCGTAGCGAACTTGAAGGCCTGTTCGAGGCCGACGAGATCGGTGGTGGGGCGCAGGGCGTCGAAGGCCTGGCTCTCTTTCTTGAGTGCGGCTTCGTCGTAGTTGACCGCCTTGACGGACAGTCCAATACGGCGCTCCACTTTGTCCACCTTGATGACGCGGGCTTCGACTTCGTCGCCGACGTTGAGGGCGTCCTTGACCTTGGCGAGGTGGCCCTCGCTGATCTGGCTGATGTGGATGAGGCCGTCGATGTCATCGGCAAGTTCGATGAATGCACCGAAGCTGGCGATTTTCGAGACCTTGCCTTTGACGAGGTCGCCGACCTTGAAGCGTTCGTCGATGAGGCTCCAGGGATCGTTGTCGAGCTGCTTGACGCCCAAGCTGATGCGCTGGTTGGTCTTGTCGATTTCGAGAACGGTGGCTTCCAGTTCGTCGCCCTTCTTGAGGACTTCGGAAGGATGGTTGATCTTGCGCGTCCAGCTGAGGTCGGAAACGTGGACCATGCCGTCGATGCCTTCTTCGAGTTCGACGAAGGCGCCGTAGGCGGTGAGGTTGCGCACTTTTCCTTTGATCTTGGTGCCGATCGGGAACCGGGCGTCGATGTTGTCCCAAGGATTGGTATCGAGCTGGCGGACGCCGAGGCTGATCTTGCGTTCTTCCTTGTTGATGCCGAGGACGACGGCTTCGAGTTTCTGGCCGACCGTAAGCACGTCCGAGGGACGGGCGATGCGTTTGATCCAGGAAAGTTCGGAGACGTGGATGAGACCTTCGACACCTTCTTCGACTTCGACGAATGCGCCGTAGGCGACGAGTTTGGTGACGGTGCCGTGAACTTTGGTGCCGACTGGGAAACGGGCTTCGATGTTGTCCCAGGGGTTGTCCAGCATCTGCTTGATGCCGAGGCTGACGCGTTCTTTCTCGCGGTTCACTTCGAGAATCTGCACCGGCAGCTTCTGGCCGATGGTGACAAGTTCCGAAGGATGGTTCAAGCGGCCCCACGACATGTCCGTGATGTGGAGCAGGCCGTCCATGCCGTTGAGATCGACGAACACACCGAAGTCGGTGATGTTCTTAACGATGCCTTCAACCACATCGCCGGGCTTGACGCCGTCGAGGAATTTCTGGCGCTGTTCGGCGCGCTCCGCCTCGATGACTTCGCGTCGAGAAATGACGATGTTCTTGCGGTCGTCGTTGACCTTGACGATTTTGAATTCGTAGACCTTGCCGACGTATTCGTTGAGGTCTTTCGGCGGGATGATGTCGATCTGCGAGCCGGGGAGGAAGGCTTCGACGCCGACGTTGACCATGAGGCCGCCTTTGACGATGCCCTTGACCTTGCCTTTGACCAGGCCGCCATCGAGGAAGACCTTGTAAATTTTGTCCCAGTTCTGTTTGTGGGCCGCTTTTTCCTTCGAAAGCACGACCATGCCTTCGTCGTTCTCGAGCTTTTCCAGAAGCACTTCGATTTCGTCGCCCACCTGGATTTCCTCGTCCTCGAATTCGGAGGAGGGGATGGCGCCTTCGGACTTGTAGCCGATGTCCACGAGGACGATCTGAGGCTTGATTTCAAGGATTCGTCCTTTGACGATTGATCCTTCGTTATAGATGCGGAACGATCCTGCGATCAGTTCTGCGAGCGTAGGTTCGCTCATAATGTTTTTATTGGGTTGTCGGGTTGTCTGATCAGCGCTGCTTGGAAGCAACGCGCCTGTCCTGCCTGACCGCTTCGGGCATTTAGTTGGAGGCCGGACTTAAGAAGCGGGCGGGGAGTATCGGAAGGATTGCCCGGGTGGCAACTTCTTTTTCAATCCCGCAACGCCACCGCCGGTTCCGTCCGGCCAGCGAGCCAGGCCGGCACCAGAGCTGCGACGGTGCACAATCCAAACGCTCCCAGGCAAATGATGGCCACGTCGTGTGGCACCACTTTGGCCGGAATCTCCGCCAAGCCGTAGATCGCCTGAGCGAAAATCTCCCGCCCGGTCAGATGGGCGATGATGCTCCGGATGTCGTTGCGGAAGAAGACCACCACCAGTCCCATGCCGAGCCCGCCCACGGCGCCCAACACACCCACGATCATCCCCTGAATAAGAAAGACCCACATGATCTGCCCGATGCGGGTGCCGAGTGCGGAGATGATGCCGATCTCGCGACGCTTCTGCACGGTGACGGTGATCATGGTGTTCATCACACAGAACGCGGCCACGATCACGATGATGAACAATACAAAATACATCATCTCCATCTCGTTTTGCACAGTGTCGAAGAGCTGCTGGTGCTGCTCGATCCACGTCGCCGTCCCCCAAGTTTCCGGGAGCGCATGATTTTGCAGCACAGCCTTCACTTCACCCGCTTGGTAGGGGTTCTGTAACTCAATGCCGATGCTGGTGACGCCATCCTCGAGTCCGGCAAACTCCTGCGCGACATGGAGAGGAATGATGACCACGGCCAGCTTGTCCGAGTCCTGGAGGCGCGGCGGACTGAAGATGCCGGAGACGGTCATGGACTCGGAGGCGACCATCTCCTTCATCTTTTTCTCAGCCTCGATTTTGTCGTCGCCTTTCTTGTCATCCAGATCGTGCGCCATCTTCGCGAGATCCCGCAGGTTTGACGGCGCATAGACGTTCACTTTGTCGCCAACGCGGATATCCCAAGCCCGGGCGACGGCTTCATCAATTACGATCTTATCGCCTTTGTCGTCTGCCCTCAGGTCCATCGCGCCATCGACAATGAGTTTCGCATGTTTCTTCGTCAGCCGGTCACCATCATCCTGGTTCAAGCCCCACATCAGCGCCGGGGCCATGTTGTTGTTCGGTCCCTCGATCAGGAGCAAGCCGCGCACGATGGGTGTGGCGGAAACTACGCCGGGAGTTGCCTGGATACTCTTCAACACTTCACGCCAAGATTTTTCCTGCACGTCCGCAGGCCGCTCCTTCGAGGGCCACATCGAAGAGCCGTAACGATCTGCAGCCTCGATGTGCGTTTCATAGCCCATCGCCAGCTTTTTGATCTGATCGTGGAAACCAGCCATCACTGCGATGACCACAATCAAGACCGCCACGCCCAGGCTCACGCCGAGCACGGAAATGACCGTGATCACGGACACGAAGGTCCGTTTCGGGCGCAGGTAGCGCAGCGCGAGATAGAGGCTGAAATTGTTAATCAAGGCCGGGCTCCGTAACATGCGACGGGCTCCCACGCAATCACACTTCACGCGAGGCTTGCGACACTTTGTTAGAAATTCGAAGCTCGGCGTGCTTTCTTCCAGCTCAAGACGGTTGCCCGTGTAGAAAACTCCAGCAGGCGGTCAAAAAAGTTCCAAAGAAGAAGTCATGACAGCACTGGCGTCTTTGAACGCCGTGAGCGCGGCTGCGAGCTCCTGATGAGTGTATTGCTTTTTGATCGCAGACATGGCTTCAGCGCAGAGCTCGTCGCAGCGTTCATTATCATCATGACCGGCGTGCCCCTTGAGCCAATGCCATTTCACGTGATGCGGTGACGCGGCAACATCCAGCGCGCGCCAGAGATCTTCGTTCTTAACCGGTTGTTTGCTGGCTGTTTTCCATCCGTTCTTTTTCCAGCCGGCCAGCCATTTGGTGATGCCGTTGCGAACATATTGGGAATCGGTGTGCATCTCCACCGCGCAGGGCTTTTTCAAGAGGCTGAGCGCCTCAATGGCAGCGCGCAGTTCCATGCGGTTGTTCGTTGTGGCCGGCTCGCCTCCACTGATCTCCTTGCGATGCTTGCCGGATTCTATCACCGCCGCCCAGCCGCCCACGCCCGGGTTGCCGATGCAGCCGCCGTCTGTATGGACGATGACTTTAGAGGGTGTTGATTCCATGGTGATTCATGGCAGGGAGCGCCGTGCGTGGTCGCATGTGCAGGTGTCGCTCATGCCAGGGCCAGCCGCACCTGCCGTTTTTTATCCAGCTTCAGCACATCGCCATTCTTCCACACCGGTTCCACCTTGGGATCGGTGAGCTTCTCGCCGTTGAGCTGGACGCTGCCGCCTTGCAGAAGACGGCGAACTTCGCCGCCGCTGGGGTTGGTCTGAAAGGCTTCCGCGTAAGCTTGCAAGACCACGCCCAGCACGTCGCGCCGGTCGCCGAGTTTCACCACCGGCAGGTCTGCGTGCTCCAAGTCACGCTTGCTGAAACGGGTTTCGAAATCCGCTCGCGCTTCCTGTCCCGCAGCGCCCGAGTGATAGCTCGCCACGCATTTCACAGCCAACTGCTTCTTGGCTTCCATCGGGTGCAAGCTCTTGTCCATTATCTCGCCGAGCACCAGCAGGTAATATTTTTCCATCAGTTCGTCGGGGATGCTCATGAGCTTGCCGAACATCTCCTTGGGCGGATCAGTCAGGCCGACATAGTTGCCGAGCGATTTGCTCATCTTCTTCACGCCGTCGAGCCCCTCCAGCAGCGGCAATGTCATCACCACCTGCGGCTCCTGGCCTTCCTCTTTTTGCAGATCGCGCCCGACCAAAATGTTAAACAACTGGTCGCTGCCGCCGATCTCCACGTCGGCGCGCACCACGACGGAGTCCCAGCCTTGCATGATGGGATATTGGATTTCGTGTAGGCGGATTTCATGACCCTGGCCGAAACGGTTTTTGAAATCCTCGCGCTGCATCATCTGGTTGAGCGTGACCCGCGCATTCAGTTTGATGACCTCCATGAACGACATCTTGGCAAACCAGTCGCCATTGAACACGACTTCCGTCTTCGCTTTGTCCAATAAAAGGAATGCCTGCTCCGTGAAGGTCTTGGCATTGGCCATTGCTTCGTCATGGGTCAGCGGGGGACGCGTGCTGCTGCGACCGCTGGGATCGCCGATCATCGCGGTGAAGTCGCCGATGATAAGCACAATGTGATGCCCGAGTTCTTGGAACTGGCGCAGCTTCCGCAAGCCGACCGCGTGTCCAAGATGGATGTCCGGTGCCGTGGGATCCACGCCCAGCTTCACGCGCAGGGGTTTGCCGCGCGCGAGTTTCGTCGCCAGTTCCTTTTCGCTATGGATGGTGACAGTGCCTCGCATGAGGATTTCGAGCTGTTCGGAGACGGGAAGCATGGGGCTGAGTTTTCAGCGTTCGATTTTCAGATGCAAGCAGGAAAACGGTTCTTCATGGATCAGCATGAGCGGAGATTGAACTCCCACAGAAAAAATATCATCCGCGCTTGTGGCCAGCACGATGCGAGTTAGTTTCCCCGCCATGTCAGCAGACGGAAGAACCTTCGGCAAGTTTCGCACCTTTCTCATGTTCGGCGCGCCCGGCAGCGGCAAGGGCACGCAAGGGAAAGTGCTGGGCGCGATTCCTCGCTTTCATCACATGGCCTGTGGCGATGTGTTCCGTTCCATCGACACCCGCACAGAGCTGGGCCAGGAGTTCGTGAAGTATTCCAGCCGGGGCGAACTCGTGCCCGATGAGATCACGGTGAAACTCTGGCGCGCGAACATTCACGACAGCGTGAAGTCGCATATTTTCAAACCGGACATCGACTTCCTCGTGCTCGACGGCATCCCGCGGAATGTGGAGCAGGCGATATTCATGGAATCGGATATCGACGTCATCCAGGTATTTCATCTGGCCTGCCCCGACCGCGTGGAACTCGCACGCCGTCTGCGCAAACGGGCCATCAAGGAGAACCGTTTCGATGATGCGAACGAGGACGTCATCCAGCGCCGCATCAAAACCTATGAGGAGGAATCGAAGCCGATTCTCGACTACTACTCGCAGGGACAATATGCGGATCGCGGCATGGTCACCGACATCGATGCCAGCCAGCCGCCGTTGAAGGTCATTCATGCGGTCATCAGTCGCATTATGGAACTCGATGCTTGGAAGCTGGTGGAGCATCTTCGCGTCTGAGCCATGCGCATCGTCTTTATCGGCGCTGGCGACATCGGGCTGCCCTCGCTGGAAGCGCTGATCGCCGCGCATGATCATGAGTTGATCGCGGTCGTCACCCAACCGGACAAGCCGGTGGGCCGCAGCCAGAAGCTGACGCCGTCGGCCATCAAGCTTCGTGCATTGGCCGCGGGCGTTCCTGTCTTGCAACCGGAGAAAATTCGCGACGCTGTTGCAGAGCTTCAAGCGCTGCACGCGGATGTCTTTGTCGTGGTTGCCTACGGACAAATTTTATCGCGCGCGGTCCTCGATATTCCAGCCAAGGCCTGCCTGAACATTCATGCATCGCTGCTGCCACGACATAGGGGTGCTTCGCCCATCCAGGCAGCGATCCGCGAAGGCGATGCGGAGACCGGCATCGCCATCATGTGGATGGATGCAGGTCTGGACACGGGCGACGTGCTGCTCATGGAGCCGGTGACCATCGAGCCCAACGACACCGGCGGCATCCTGCATGATCGGCTCGCGGCGGTTGCGCCTGGTTGTTTGATGCGCGCATTGACTGCGATCGCTGAAGGAAATGCCCCGCGTGTTCCGCAGGATTCAAGCCGGGCCACACTGACAAAAAAACTTGAGCGGCATCACGGACGCATCGTTTGGGATCAGAGCGCAGAAGCGATCGAGCGACTTGTTCGAGCTTATCAGCCGTGGCCGGGAACCTATGGCCTACTTCCTATCGGCGAAGGAAAGACGACGCCACTCAAAGTGCACCGCGCCCAAGTGATCGCGGGCGCAGAAGTTTGTCCCATCGGCGGCACGGTGACCGCCGCGGACAATCGACTGCTCGTCGCCTGCGGTCGGGGCGTGATTGAATTGATCGAAGTGCAGGCCGAAGGCGGGAAGCGGATGAGTGCAGGCGATTATCTGCGCGGTCATCCACTAGCGGTCGGCTTGCGGTTTCAGTGAAGCGCTGGTTGATTTGGAACAGTTTGGAATATTTCGTGGCCGCATCTCGTGTTGCGCAGCCGAGAAGCGAAAGTGCGGGACAAAATCGCCTGGCTGCAGAACATCCAAGCTTCCCGCGTTCTTACGAAGCGTGGCTACGTATTTATATAGGTGTTTTGCGGAAGATGCGGGTGGTTGCCTGGAACGGCCAGGTGATCACAGCGGCCACGGATTGAGAAATGCCGGCGTAGATTTTGATGGGGATCATGAATGCGGCGCAAGCTGGCGCGCAGGCTTTTTGCATGCGCTCGCTGCGTGCATACCCGAGCGAAATAAAAATGATCACCGCCAGCCCGAGAAATTTTTCGAAGGCGGAAATATGTAGGTGCCGGTGTAGAACATACTCGAAAGACATTTCCGCCAGCAAGATTAGTCCGACGTAACCGATGAGCACGAAGGCCGTGTGTTTCAGAATTGGGAACCGTTCCACGAGTCGCAGGCTGAGCGTTGCGAACATCCACAAGGTCAGCAGGCCCAGGCCCACGCCGGTGCAGACTACCCAGAACTTGGGGCTCATGGCCACCGCGGCGATGACGTTGTCCACGCTCAGACTCAGATCCATCAACTGGATGGAGACGATGGTGCCAAGGAAGGTTCGCGACTTCACGGCGTGTGTGGCGGGATCATCATCCGTCTCCGCCGCCAGATCACTAAAGTGTCCGGCCATGAGATGGATGAGATAGAAAGCGCCGAGAAATTTCACCCATTCATATTCCAGGATGTAACTGGCGAACAGCAGCGCCAGCCCGCGGTATAGGTAAGCGCCTGCAAGTCCGAGTCGCACGGCTAGTTTGCGCTGGTGTTCCGGCAAGCTGGCGGCCAGGGCGGCGATGGCGAGGATGTTATCCACCGAGAGCAGGCCTTCGATGAGAATGAGGGAAAGGATTACCGGAGCGGCTTCGCGCAGTTGAATGAGAAAATCAGTCATGCAGCGGGAACCATAAGCGGCACTCCCGCATCGCGGCAAGGGAACAACGCTGCACGCGAATGGTTCGCTGTCGTCTTGCCAGTCCAGTGCTTCGCGGGTAAACTCATTCCCATGAAATTGACCTTGGTTCTTTGCGTGTTCTTGGCTGCGGCTCTCATGGCCAGCGGCCAGGTGCCGGGCACCACCATGGTGGCAGCCACCACCACGCTGCACACTAACGGAACCCGCACCGAATCGGTGAAGGACATGTTCAAGCACGAGATCGCAGAAACCACTTTCGACGGACGGGGCATTGTCATTGTCAAAAAAAAATTCCTCCTCAACGAGAACGGCGACCCCACTCAGGGAACCATTTATGATGGTGCTGACAACGTCATCGCCCGCGCGCAATTTATCTTCGACGATCTGGGTCGCGTGGTTGAGGAGCGTTGCACCAACACCCAGAACGAAGTTTATCAGCGCGTGATCCGCAAGTATGACAGCAGTGGCAAACCGCTCCAGCCCGAAGTGTTCAACTACGCCGTGAAGTCGCCGAACATGAGTCCCTCCAAGATGAACTTCACGCAGTCACCGGGGCCGGGCCCTTCCAGAGCCGGAGCCGCCCAGGTCGGCAGCGACCCCAGCCGATTGGGACAAGCCCCTCAAATTGAAACCGCGTCTCCTGGTTCACGTAACCCCACCCCTCAAGTCGTCGAGCCATCTCCGTATGCACCGGCACCAATCCCGCAGACCGAAGCGCCCAAGGAAGACAGCAAGAAGGGTTCAAAACTGAATCCGCTGAACTGGTTCAAGAAGGGCAAGTAATCCAAAATCGGGAGATCAAGCACATCAAATGGGCGGCGGCGCAGCACTGCCCTACCGTTGATCGGATGATTTTGACCAGGGTTGTCCACCAACCCAAATCAACATGCCAGATAGCCACATCTTCGCAGCACATCCGCATTTGACCCGCCCCCGGGCTGTGCTTCACTTCGTGTCTCATTATGGACTCCACTCATCACGACTCAGCAGAAAACTCCGGCGGATTCTGGTCTGCTACCTCACTCATTTTTGGCATCGGTCTCTGCGTTCTTTCGATTCTCTTGGGCGCATCATTCATCTTTGGTGGAATGCGATATTCCCGCGCGACCGGTCCCCATACCGTCGCAGCAAGCACCGCCGCCGCCCCTGTTTCCGCTGCGCCGGCTGCTGCGGCCACCACATCTGCTCCAGCGCCCGCCGCTTCCAATGGTGAAATCGTCATTAAACCCGGGACCGACAATCCATTGTCCTACGACATCAAGAGCTTTACCGTGAAAGCGGGCGACAAGGTCAAGGTTACTTTCAACAACCAGAGCACCCTGCCCCAGCCGCATAATCTGATCCTTGGCAAGATCGGTTCCAAGGACCGCCTCCTCGCCGCCTTCGCCGCGATGGTCACGGATCCCAACGGCATGACCAAGGGCTACATCCCCGAGTCTGCGGACATCATTGTCCACACCAAGCTGCTCATGCCCGGTCAGAGCGAGACTTTGGATTTCACTGCGCCCGCTGAAAAAGGCGACTACCCCTATCTCTGTAGTTTCC
>JAIOQF010000248.1 GCA_021413535.1 Verrucomicrobiota bacterium | reverse complement strand
CGAGCGAAATTCCGTGGCTCAGGTTAGGCTCCGCACGCGGGCCGCGTTCCAAAGGGTTCATGTTTTACTTTTCTTTCCTGGTCTCTGCTCCTCACGGAGCAAATTGGTTTGGGGTGCTGTTACATCTGCAGGAAAACGGGGTCAGTGTGCAAATTATTGACAAATTGCGACTCCCGTTAGTTGACCCTCAATGCCGCGCTGCATTCGCGGCCCGTTCGCCTAAAGGGCATACGGGACAAACAAAGAGCAAGATATTCGTCAGCGCCTAATTGCCCGCCAAGCAAACTGAAGCCTCAACTCCAAGCGCATGTGGACAAGGCAAAAAGTAGGACATGGTGTTATTATTGACGTTGCTCGCAACATCGCGACACCGACCACGTATCCTCCTCATATCATGAAAGCATCGTCCGCCTCCATCTTGTTTCTCATTATCGCTTCCATCGCGTCCGCCGCAGACTGGCCCACCTTCCGCGGGGGGGATCGCCGGGACATCTCCACTGAAACGGGCCTATTGAAACAATGGCCCGAGGCTGGCCCGAAGAAAATCTGGACGAGCGACAAGGGTGGACTCGGTTACGCCGGCTTTTCCGTGGCGGACGGCACCCTCTTCACGATGGGCGCGCGCGACGGGAAGGAATTCCTGCTGGCGCTTGATGCCGCAACCGGAAAGGAAAAATGGATTACCATGCTGGGCGACCTGCTCACAAACAACTGGGGCGACGGCCCGCGCGGCACTCCCACCGTGGACGGCGACCGGGTCTATGCGCTCAGCGGCGAGGGCGATCTGGTTTGTGCGAATACGAAGAATGGCAATGTGTTGTGGAAGGCGAAAATGAGCGACTTCGGCGGCAAAATACCCGGCTGGGGTTACACCGAAAGCGTGCTGGTGGATGGTGACAAGGTCATCTGCACCCCCGGTGGATCGCAGGGCACGCTGCTGGCGCTGGAAAAGGCATCAGGTAAAAAAGTCTGGCAGTCCGCAGGCTGGGATGACCCGGCGCAATATGCCTCAGTCATTGTCGCGGAACACGCCGGAATCCGGCAATACATCCAGCTCACCATGAAACATGTGGGTGGCGTGGATGCGACAACAGGCAAGGCGATCTGGCTCTCTGACTGGGGTGGTCGCACGGCTGTCATACCGACGCCGATCTTTCACGAAGGCAAAGTCTATATCACCAGCGGCTATGGCGTGGGTTGCAAGCTCATCGATCTCGGAGCCAGCAATGCACCCGAGGAAGCATGGTCCAACCAGAACATGGTCAACCACCACGGCGGCGTCATCCTCGTGGGCGACTCTCTTTACGGCTATTCCGACAAGGGCGGCTGGACCTGTCAGGATTGGGCGACGGGCGATGTGAAATGGTCGGAAAAGAAACTCGGCAAAGGCGCGATTCATTGTGCAGACGGCATGTTTTATCTGCTGGAAGAAAGCAGCGGCACTGTTGTCCTGATCGAGGCCTCACCCGATGCGTGGAGGGAACACGGTCGTTTCAAACTGGAACCCCAGAGCGCTCAGCGCAAACCGCAGGGAAAGATTTGGACGCATCCCGTGGTCTGCAATGGCAGGCTCTACCTGCGCGATCAGGAGTTCATTTCTTGTTATGACGTGAAGGGGTGAGATCGAAAGCGCGGGCCGCCGGGGACTTTGTGAAATTTTTCACAAATTGGGGTTGCCCGCCCGCTTCGATTCCCTTAGTGAAATCTGTCTCTCCTTTCCCGCCGGTGCGGGTTGAGATTATGGGCAGCTTTCTCGACAACATTAATCTCGCGTTCCTCATCGCTTCGGTGGTGAAGATCGTGTTTTTTTCGTTCATGGTCATCCTGCCCATGGTGGCTTACTCGACCTATGCCGAGCGCCGCATCAGCGCCATCATTCAGGACCGGGTGGGTCCGAACCGCACGGGCATCCCGCTGACGATCCTCGGATTCAAACGCGACCTTTCCTTCGCCGGTCTGGTTCAGCCGATGGCGGACGGCTTGAAGGCGCTCCTCAAAGAGGACCTCACGCCGGCGCACGTGAACAAATTCTACTACTGGCTGGCGCCATGCCTGGTGATTGTGCCTGCGTTGCTGACCGCGGCGGTGATCCCCTTCGGCAGCGAACTGAATCTCGACTGGCTTGCGTATTTTGGCATCAGCGGCGAGTGGCTCCACAAACCCATCAAGCTGGTCATCGCCGACCTCAGCGTGGGCCCGCTCTACACTTTCGCCATCGCGTCGCTCGGCGTTTACGGCATCGTAATCGCGGGCTGGGCCTCAAATTCCAAATATCCCTTCCTCGGCGGCGTGCGCAGCTCGTCGCAGATGATCTCCTATGAGATCGCGCTCGGTCTTTCGATCATCCCGGTGTTGATGATCTTCGGCGATCTCAATCTCTCCAAGATCGCGCAATATCAGGACGCAAACGGCTGGCTGCTGCTGCCCTTCTGGGGCGAGGGCCTCACGCTTGGGCGCTGGTTGCTGCTCATCCCCATCGTGATTTCGTTTGTGGTCTTCACGATCTCAATGTTTGCGGAGACCAATCGCGCGCCCTTCGATCTTCCTGAATGCGAAACGGAACTCGTCGCGGGCTATCACACGGAATACAGCTCCATGAAGTTTGCCATGTTCTTCATGGGCGAATACGCCGCGATGATCGTTGGCTCCGGTCTCGCAGTGACGCTTTTCCTCGGCGGCTGGAGCATCCCGTTCGGCGGCCTGCTGGAAAAGTGGACTGGCATCACCCTCACATTTCACGCCGGTGCCACGCCGTTCTGGCTCGGCCTGGTCCACATCGGCTGCTTCCTCGGAAAGGTGGTGGTCTTCATCATCTTCTTCATCTGGGTGCGCTGGACGCTGCCGCGCTTCCGCTATGACCAGCTCATGAAACTGGGCTGGCTGATCTTCTTCGAACTCGCGCTCGCCAACATCATCCTGACGGCGGCGATCCTCATGTGGTTCCCCATCTGATCTAACATGGCCACGATCATCGTCCAACGACCCACTTTGAAATGGCACGAGCGCTGGTTCATCACCCCGTTCCTCAAAGGCATGCGCATCACGCTGGGCCATGCCATCGCCATTCTGCTCCGGAAGAAAAAAGTCACCATGCAGTATCCCGAGGAGAAGTGGGATGCGAACCTGCCCGAGCACTACCGCGGCGCGCCCGCGCTGGTCACCGACGAACACGGCCGCGAACGTTGCGTCAGTTGCCAACTCTGCGAGTTCATCTGTCCGCCGCGCGCCATTAAAATCATCCCCGAGGAAATTCCCTCCGAAGACAAGTGGGCCAAGGTCGAGAAACGTCCCAAGCTTTTCAATATCGACATGATCCGCTGCATCTACTGCGGCATGTGCGAGGAAGTCTGCCCCGAACAAGCCATCTTCCTGCGCAAGGACTACGCCATCACCGGCCTGAGCCGCGCGGAGATGGTTCACGACAAAACCAAACTCTACGAGATCGGCGGCGTGCGCACCGGACTCGTGAACAAATGGAACGAACTGAAATGAAATTCGGAAGTTGGAATGCGGAATGCGGAATGAGCTTCGAGGCGCGGCACGCTTCGCTCATCCGTTTGCCCCATTCCGCATTCCCCATTCCGCATTCCACATTCTAAAATGCCCGCCGCGTTCTTCTACATCTTCTCGGCGATCACGCTGCTTTTTGGCGTGATGGTCGTGGTGTGTCGTAATCCGGTCGCGAGCGCGCTCTCGCTCGTGGTCAGCTTCGCGGGACTGGCCGCGCTCTTCGTAAGCCTCGATGCCTACTTTATCGGCACTATTCAGATTCTCGTCTATGCGGGCGCGGTCATGGTGCTCTTTCTTTTCATCATCATGCTGCTCGACATCAAGGCCGAGGAGCATCGCCAGCCGAACGCGCTTGCGATTGTCGGCGGCATCGCGCTCGCCGTGATCTTCGTCGGCCAGCTTGGCTACATCGTGAGCCAGCATGAATTCGGCAATCGAACGACGGCAGATGTGCCCATCCTGTTCGATAAAGCCGCGCAGGTGCAGAAGCTCGAAACTATTAAAAGCGATCTGCGGGCCGGCGTGCTGCCGGATACCAAGCTCGTCGGTCAGACACTTTTCCAGCGCTACGGCTTCCAGATCCAACTCGTCGGCGCGCTCCTGCTCGCTGGCACCGTCGGCGTCGTCATCCTCAGCAAACGTGAAGTGAAATAACCATGGTCACTCTGAATCACTACCTCATCGTCAGCGGCATGTTGTTTGCCATCGGACTCACCGGTGTGATCGCCCGCCGGAGCATCCTCGTGATCTACATGTGCCTCGAACTCATGCTCAGCGCCGCGAACCTCACGCTGGTCGCGTTCTCGCGCTTCCATCTGGTCGACGGCCTGCCGGATTACAACGCGCAGGCGCTCGTGTTCTTTACCATCACCGTCGCCGCTGCGGAGGTCGCAGTCGGGCTGGCCATTATCGTCGCGTTGTTCCGCGCGAAGCACAGCGTGGACGTGGAAGCAGCCGGGAAACTGAAAGGATGATGCGATGGAACCGATGACTCTCGCCTCCACCATGTTGCTGCTGCCGTTGGCTTCAGCGTTGGTAATCTTGTTGTTGCACAGTGCGCTGAAGAACACCGCGCACATCATCAGCACCCTGGTCTCGATCATCAT
Organism: Verrucomicrobiota bacterium; assembly: GCA_021413535.1. Classification (GTDB taxonomy): domain Bacteria; phylum Verrucomicrobiota; class Verrucomicrobiia; order Verrucomicrobiales; family Verrucomicrobiaceae; genus VFKE01. Next base: position 9,065 of record JAIOQF010000248.1, on the reverse strand, counting down.
CTGGATCTGCGCCGTGAAACTCTTGTTGAGCAATACGGATGTCACCGGTTCCGCGGGCCTGCTCTTTCCCTTCATCAAGCTGGGCACTTTCTCCATCGATCTCAGCTTCATCCTCGATCATCAAAGTCGCGGAATGATGTTCATCGTCACCTTCGTTCATGTTCTCGATGACCGGCATCGTGCTGGCTTCGAACTTCATCATGATGTTCCTCTTTTGGGAACTGGTCGGCTTGAGTTCCTATCTGCTCATCGGTCACTGGTTCAATAAAGCATCGGCAGCAGATGCCGCGAACAAAGCCTTCCTCACCAACCGCATCGGCGACTTCGGTTTCATGGCTGGCATCTTGATCCTGTTCGGACTCAATAATGGCAATGTCAGCTTCGACTCGCTCGCCGGCAGTATCGCGAACGGCAGCCTGAGTCATGCGATCGAACATCAGCCCTGGCTTATCACCCTTGCTGCCATCGGTATTTTCCTGGGCGCAGTGGGCAAGAGCGCGCAATTCCCGCTCCACGTCTGGCTGCCCGATGCCATGGAAGGCCCTACACCTGTGTCAGCGCTGATCCATGCTGCGACCATGGTGGCCGCAGGCGGGACCGGCGGCATCACCGCGCTCATGGCCGCGCTGATCGCGACGCAGCAAAACGACATCAAAAAAATCCTCGCCTACTCCACGCTTTCACAACTCGGCTACATGGTCATGGCCGTGGGCCTCAGTGCGCCCAACGCGGGCATGTTCCACCTTTACACCCACGCCTTCTTCAAGGCGCTGCTCTTCCTCGGCGCGGGCGCCGTGATCCACGCCTGCCATCACGAACAGGACATCTGGAAAATGGGCGGTCTGAAGGACAAGATGCCCGCCACGTTTTACACTTTCGCCGCTGGCACCGCCGCACTGATGGGCGTGCCAATGACCAGCGGATTTTTCAGCAAGGAAAATATTCTCGTCGCGGCTTGCTCGCACAATTTCCTTTTGTTCCTCATCGGCATCACAACCGCATTTCTCACTGCATTCTACATGACGCGGCTGGTCATCGTCGTCTTCACCGGCAAATCAAAAAGCGAAAACGCCGGACACGCGCATGAAGTTTCGCTCGTGATGCTGCTGCCGCTCGTGCTCCTGGCGGTTCCTTCGCTGCTCTCCGCTTACGGATTTTTCGCCGGACCATTGCAGGCCATGGTGCCGCACGCTGAACACGGTAAAGACGGAACCGTGGTCATGATCGCCTCGGTCGCGGTGCTCATCGCCGGCCTCCTTGGCGGCGTCAAACTCTACCGCAACGCCGAGAAGGATCCGCTGAACATCCCGTTCTTGGCCAACAAATTCTACTTCGACGAAATCTACGCGTTCATCGTGAAGTTCGCCCAGGATCGCGTTGCCTGGATCGTGAACGCTTTCGAGAAGATGTTCGTGGACAGTTCCACAACGCGCCTTCCCACGGCGATTGCCTCCAGCCTCGGCGGACTTTTCCGCCGCATGCAGAACGGCAATTTGCAATCCTACACCTTCGTCTTTGGTGCCGGCGTGATCATCGCCGTCTATCTCGCGGTGTTCTTTTCCTCCAAACTCGGATAACGCCATGACGTCCTTTAGTATGAGCACCCCACTTATCTTCATCATCGCATTCATCCTGGTTGCCGCGATCGCCGTTGCCGGATTGATGTCAAAAAAGTGAAGCTTTTAATTTTGTGAGTCCCCTCGAAATCATCATCCTGCTGCCAATTCTCGCCGCTCTCGCGGTCTGGCTCGGTGCGCCTGCGCGACTGACCTCGCTTGTCGCCTCGCTGGCTGGTCTCGCTTTGTCACTGGTGCTGGCGGTGCAATATCAATCGCACTCGGGTAGCGGCATGGCCTTCACCTCGGCTCACACGGTGCTGACGCATCCGCACATTCAGTTTGCCGTCGGCGCGGACGGCCTCAGCCTCACGATGGCGCTGCTGACCACGCTCATCACTTCGGCGGCGCTGTGGTCCATTGTCGACAAGGAGCGCATCTACTACATCGCCTCGCTGCTGATCTCCGCTGGTGCGCTCGGTGCATTTCTCACAACCGACATCTTCTTCATCTACTCGTTCCATGAACTGGCGCTGATCCCAACTTTGCTGATGATCGCGTTGCACGGCCATGGTGAAGATCGCCGCGCGGTCGCGTGGAAGATCACGATCTACCTCGGCGTTGGCAGCCTGGTGTTGCTCGCGGGATTGCTCGGCGTCGTCTGGTGGTGCAGTCCTGAATCCGGCCTCACGTTCGCACTGGCCGATCTCAAGCCTGTTTCATCAAATTGCAAAACTGAGGCTCTGATTAATCTAAACTTCTTCGTATTGCTCATCGGTTTCGGCACTCTGGTCAGCCTCTTCCCCTTTCATGCCTGGGCCGCACCCGCCTACGCCAGCGCACCCACACCCGTCGCGATGCTCCATGCAGGAGTCCTGAAAAAGTTCGGACTCTACGGACTGATCCGCATCGCGCTCCCGCTCTTTCCCAATGTGATCCAGACGCCGTGGATTCAGCAGGCTTTGCTGCTCATGCTGCTAGGCAACATCCTAGTGGTCGGCTTCATCACCATTTATCAACGCCGCCTCGACGAGATGCTGGCCAACTCCAGCGTGATGCACATGGGCTACATCTTCCTCGGCCTGGCCGCAGGCAATGCCCTCGGCCAAAACGGCGCGGCCCTACTGATGTTCGCTCACGGTATTTCCATCGCGCTGCTGTTTCTCCTTTGTGGAAAACTTCGGAGCAATCTGGGCACGCTCGAGTTCTCAAAACTCGGCGGTCTGGCCACCAATGCGCCGTTTCTCAGCCTCACCTTCGGCTTTGCCGCTTTCGCTTCCATCGGCTTGCCTGGTCTCGCAAATTTTGCCGGTGAAATTCTCGTCTTCCTCGGCGCCTTCCAGTCCTTCAGCGAACAGGGCTTCAGCATGATCCACGTGGTCACCATCCTTTCACTCTGGGGCGTGGTCATGAGCGCGGTTTACATGCTCCGCGCCTACCGGAAAATTTTCTTCGGCGAAGCGACCACAGGTCTTTTCATCACCGATCCCACCCCATCACAACGCGTGCCCATGTTCCTGCTGGCCGCGGTGCTGCTGGTCGTCGGCTGCCAGCCCTCCCTGCTGCTCAACCTCATTCAGAGCGCGATCGGCGCGAAGTAATTTGTCATGAGCACACTCTCCCTAGAAGTTTTCCTCGGTGCACTGGCCCTCGTGCTCTTGCTCGTGGAAACATTTGTCACCGTGCCGCGCAAGCTGATCGCCTGCGCCGCCATCGGTGGTCTGCTGGTCGCGCTCGTCGCTTTATTTTTCTGCGCAAAAGATGCAGTGCCGCCTGGGCTCGTTGAATTTTACAAAGTAGATTCACTGGCGCTGTTCTACAAAGGTCTCGCACTCGTCAGCACCATCGCCGTGCTGGTCATCGCGCTCGAATACGCGCCAGTCATCAACCAGTTCGTCGCCGCCGATCCCGAGAAAACCAAGGAAGCCGGTCTCGGCGAATTCTTTGCGTTGCCACTGATCGTCTGCGTGGGCTTGATGGTCATGGCTTCGGCAGTTGATCTCATTACGATTTTCGTTTCACTGGAGCTCACCACGGTCAGCTTCTATGTCCTAGTCGCCTACATGCGCCGCAGCGCCTCATCACTCGAGGCCGGTGTAAAATATCTCATCCTCGGCGCGCTGAGCACCGGCCTGCTGGTCTACGGCATGGCCTGGCTCTACGGACTCACCGGCCAGATGACGCTGGCCGGAATCAGCGATAAAATTACCCACTGGCAGGGCAGCACGGCGCCACTGCTCTTTGCCGTGGCATTGATTCTCGCTGGGATCGGATTCAAAGTCGCCGCAGTTCCCTTCCAAATCTGGGTGCCTGATGTTTATCAAGGCGCGCCCACTCCCGTCACCGCGTTTCTCTCCGTCGGCTCCAAGGCCTCCGGCTTCATTGTTCTCTCCCGCGTCGTGACCATGCTGCTCGCGAAGGACTCCGCCATCGCGCCGCAGACCGAGCAAATGCTTCTCATCATCGCCGGCGCCACCATTCTTTTCGGCAATCTGGCCGCCATCGCGCAGACGAATTTCAAGCGACTGCTCGGCTACTCCAGCATTTCACATGCGGGCTATCTGCTGCTGGCACTGGCTTGCACACACACGGGCGCACTTGGCTTCACGCCATCGGAAATCGTGGCCTTCTATCTCGCCACTTACCTGCCGATGACGTTTATCTGTTTCCTCGTGCTCGCAGCTGGTCGCGCGCAGGGCATCAACGAGGACATCGCTTTCTTTCGTGGTCTGGCGCGCACCTCACCTGTGCTCGGCTTCAGCCTGACGCTGGCGCTGGCCTCACTCGCCGGTCTGCCGCTCACTGCAGGTTTCATGGGCAAGTTTTTCGTCTTTTTCAGCGCCACGCTCGAAGGCAACTACGCTTCGCTTCTCATCGCCATCATCGGCGCCGCCGCGGGCTTTTACTACTATTTCAAAGTGATCCTCGCAATTCATTCCGTGCCGGAAGAAAAACTTCCCGCGATCAGGCTTTCCGCGTTGTCCCAGACCCTGCTCGCCATCTTGGTCGCCGCCATCATCGTGATCGGCGTGTATCCAGACGCAGTGCGTAACCTGCTGGTGAAGTAGCACCGGGCCCCTCTCCAAGGATGCAAAGTCCCGAGGATGCGCTACGATCCTCGTCCCATGAACCCGCGCTATCTCCAGCCCGACTTCGACACCTTCCAGGCGCGAGCCAAAACCGGCAATCTCGTGCCGGTGTGGGTGGAGCTGGCGGCAGATTACGAGACGCCGCTCTCGGCATTCCAGCAGATTCACGACGGAAGTTACAGCTTCCTTCTGGAATCCGCCGAGCTGACACAACACTCGGGCCGCTACTCGCTGCTCGGCAGTGAGCCGCGATTGATCTTCACCGCACGCGGAAACGAAATCGAACTCGAGGAACGCGGCACCAAGCGCAAGTTCATTGCCCAAAGCGATCCGCTGCGCGAACTCGAAACCATCATGGCGCAGTTCAAGCCCGCGCTGCCCGCGCCCTTGCCCGTATTCCACGGCGGAGCAGTCGGCTATCTCTCCTACGACATGGTGCGCTTCTTCGAGCCCACCTTGCCACCACCGAAGAAAGACGAACTTGGCCTGCCGGACATGGTCTTCATGATCACGGACACCGTGCTTATCTTCGATCACAAGCATCGGAAGCTCACCATCGTGGCGAACGTCTATACGCCGGATTTTCCTTCGCTGCAGGATGCTTATGACGCCGCGCAGCAGCGCATTACACAAACCATCGCGAAACTCGAAACGCCCCTCAAAGTAAAAGCGCTCCAAGCTTTCGCACCGGATGCGGCGACAGGTGCGCCCGCTCCCAAGGCCAACACGACGCAGGCGGAATACGAGGCCATGGTGCTCGCGGGCAAGGAATTCATCAAGGCGGGCGACATCTTCCAATTCGTCCCATCGCAGCGTTTTGAAACGGAATACACCGGCAGCCCGCTCGATCTCTACCGCGCGCTGCGCCACGTGAATCCATCACCCTACATGTTCTGCCTGCGGTTTCCCGATGGCTTTTCGCTCGTTGGCAGCTCGCCGGAAGTGCATGTGAAATGTCTCGACGGAAAAATTGAGATTCGTCCCATCGCCGGCACGCGGTGGAGAGGAAAGACGCCAGCCGAAGACGATGCGCTCGCGCAGGAACTGCTGGCTGATCCCAAAGAACGCGCCGAACACATCATGCTGGTCGATCTCGCGCGCAACGATGTCGGGCGCGTCTCCGAATACGGCAGCGTGAAGGTCAACGAGCTGATGATTATCGAACGCTACTCGCACGTGATGCACATCGTTTCCAACGTCGAAGGCAAGCTCGCTTCTGATCGTAATGCTTATGACGTGATGCGCGCCACCTTCCCCGCCGGAACCGTCAGCGGTTCTCCCAAGGTGCGCGCCATGGCGATTATCAACGAGCTGGAGAAGAGCAAGCGCTGCGCCTATGCCGGAGCAGTTGGCTACTTCGGTTTCGACGGCGCATTGGACAGTTGCATCGCTTTGCGAACTTGCGTGTTGAAAGACGGCAAGGCCTTCGTGCAAGCCGGGGCCGGCATCGTGGCCGATTCTGTGCCCACGAGCGAATACGAGGAAACAGTGAACAAGGCACGTGGCATGTTGCGCGCGATCCAGCGCGCCAAGGAGCTGGGCGTCTGAATGCCGGAACCCATTCAGTCTGACGCATTCCGACTTCGCATTCCACTGCGCGTGTTCCACAAAACCCAGCCGAGGAACGCAATGATGATTACATTCACCATCAACACTCCCACTTTCCGCATAGAAAAGTGCAGGAACAATTCATAGATTTCCGCCGGAACATACAGACCCGACGAAAACACCGCGAGCCATTCACCCCAGTGCCGTTCTCGCCACAAGCCATAGGCCTCGGTGAAACGCACCGCCATATAGGCAAACGCGAGCCAAACCAGCACGCCCGGCTCCAGATGTGCGATGGTTCCATTGAAGAATTGTCCGATAGGACCATCCTGCTTCAGATGCAGGTAGTGGGTGATTCGCTCCATCAACGATGGCATTGTCCAGTGACCACTCGCCACCATGATGAACGCGACTAACACCGCACCTCCCTTGATCAATTCAAAGATCGCGATGGCACGAAGTCCAAGTGACCAGCGGCGCAGTGACATCGGGTCGGATTAGACTCCGTTCTGCGCGCGCTGACGCAGCAGATGATCGCACAACACCAGGTGCGCCATGGCTTCGACCATCGGCACCGCGCGCGGCAGCACGCACGGATCATGACGACCGCGCGCCTTGATCGTGGTGGCGGCGCCGGTTTTTGTAACGGTGTCCTGTTCGCGCAAGATGGTGGCGGTGGGCTTGAAGGCCACGCGGAAGACAATGTCCTCGCCATTGCTGATGCCGCCCTGGATGCCCCCACTGCGGTTCGACTTCGTGCGGATGCGCCCAGCCTTACTGATGAAAATATCGTTGTGCTCCGCGCCGGTCAGCAGCGTGCCGGCGAAGCCGCTGCCAATTTCAAAACCCTTCGTTGCCGGAAGACTCAGCATAGCCTTCGCAAGGTCAGCCTCCAGCTTGTCGAAAACCGGCTCACCCAAACCCGGGGCGACTCCGCGCACGACGCACTCGATCACGCCGCCGACGGAATTCCCTTCCTTCCGCATCTTCTCGATCAGCGCGACCATCTTCTTCGCGGCCTTCGTATCACAGGTGCGCACGAGATTGGACTCGATGATAGAAGCTTGAGGCTTGAGGCTGGAAGCTTGAGAAATCTCGATGTCCTGCACACTGCGGACGAATGCCATGCATTCATAACCTGGCAGCACCTGCTGCAAGACCTTCTTGGCAATCGCTCCGGCAGCGACTCGCCCGATGGTCTCCCGGGCACTGGAACGTCCGCCGCCAGCAACAGCGCGCACGCCAAACTTCGCATCATAGGTAAAGTCCGCATGCGACGGGCGATAGGCCGTCTCCATTTCCTTGTAGGCGGTGGAACGCTGGTCTTCGTTTCGCACGATGATACCGATGGAGGTGCCCAGTGTTTTTCCATCGAGCACACCCGAGAGAATCTCGCAGCGGTCGCCCTCTTTGCGCTGGGTGACAATCTTGCTCTGGCCCGGTCGCCGCCGGTCGAGTTCCACTTGGATATCGGATTCCGTCAGCGGGATGCTCGGCGGACAACCGTCCACGATGCAGCCGATGGCCGGACCGTGCGATTCACCGAACGTGCTGATGCGAAAGAGAGTGCCGAAGCTGCTGGACATGGGCTGGGTGAGACTCATCGCGCGGGAATCGGCTTGAGGCAAGAACGAGAGCAGCAGGGTTTTTTAGTTGATGTCCGTGCGCCACACAGTCATGCTGGTTCGGGTGTCCCCTGCAAAATAGCAGTGTCACTTAACCGAAACTTCATCCGCCTTATGAACAGCATCCAACTCGGCCCTATCGACTACACCATCCTCGGACTCTACTTTGTCTTTGTCATCGGCATCGGCGCGGCACTGAAGCGCTACATGAAAGGCGGCGCAGCCTTCCTCACTTCCGGATGGCGGCGTCGGGTGCGAAATACGGGATCATGACCAGTCATTTCTACTGGGTCGGGGCCATTCCCGCGATGGTCTTCCTGGCCATCTTCATGATGCCTTTTTACTACGGCTCCAAGGCCCGGTCGGTGCCGGAATATCTCAAACTCCGCTTCGATGAAAAAACCCGTGGCTTCAACGCCATCTCGTTTGCGGTGATGACAGTCTTTTCCTCGGGCATTTCCCTGCACGCGCTGGCGAAGCTCCTCGAAATCCTCGTTCACTGGCCCTACTGGTGGTGCATCTGGATTTCTGCGCTCATCGTGCTGATCTATATCTTCCTCGGAGGCCTGACCTCCGCCATTTACAACGAGGTGCTGCAATTCTTCATGATCGTCCTCGGCTTCGCACCGCTGGTCTTTCTCGGACTCAAGGACATCGGCGGCTGGTCGGCACTCAAGGAAAAACTCATTCCCGTCGCGGTGGATCAAGGTTTCGCGGCCGGCACCTGGACAAATTCATGGATTCACATGGGCAGTGCGGGAGATAATCCGATGGGCATTGGCTGGTTCGGCATGGTCATGGGGCTCGGCTTTGTGCTTTCGTTCGGCTATTGGTGCACTGATTTCCTCGTAGTGCAGCGCGCCATGGCCGCCAATTCCATGGGAGCCGCCCGTCGCACGCCGCTCATCGCCGCGATTCCAAAAATGCTTTTCCCGGCACTGGTCATCCTGCCCGGCATGATTGCCATCGCGCTATACAATGCTGGCGATCATTTCCTGCCGCTGGTCGATGCCGCCAATCCAGCAAAGGGTGTGGACTACAACATGACCATGCCGATGATGCTCGTGAAATACTTCCCAACTGGTCTTCTCGGCATCGGTTTCACCGCCCTGATGGCCTCCTTCATGTCGGGCATGGCGGGCAACGTCACCGCGTTTAACACCGTCTGGACTTACGACATCTACCAGAGCTACATCGCCAAGGGAAAATCAGACAATCATTACTTGTGGATGGGCCGTTGCGCGACG
>JAIOQF010000247.1 GCA_021413535.1 Verrucomicrobiota bacterium | reverse complement strand
ATCGGAGTGACTCAACCGAAGGAACACACCGCTCCCATCTCAGGCTTGGGCGGGACATCCGCTTCCAATCCGATCACCACTTCCGTCACTCCCGCTGGTGCGGCAACCGCGCGCGTCCCTACTTCTCCAGTTGGCATGGTGGGTGGTGGTGCCAGCAAGTCCACCGCGCCCATCCAGCTTCCGAGCGCACCGCTTCCGGCAGCTGCCACCCGGGCGCCGACCACGCAGGTTCATCTGCCCCCGGCACCATCCGTTCCGTCGGCCCCTCGTGCTCCTGGTGCGCCTTCTGGCCCACCGCGCCCCCCAGGGGTTCCGCCGCCATCGCTGTCACCCACGGTGCCACTCGCTAAAATCCCAGGCGGAGCCATCCGCCCTCCGGGTTCAGTCGGCCCCAAGCCGCCGGGTGCTAAAGTTGAAGCAGGAGCCAGCACCGTTCCGCTCACTAAAGGCCCCAGTGCCCCGAAGCCGCTGAGTCTAGGTGTGGCTCCAGGAGCCAAACCCGGCCCGACTCAAGCTCTTCCTCAAGCCACGGTTCAACTCGGCAAAAGCACCGTGCCGCTGGCCAAGCAAGGGACTCCACTCAGTGCGCCGGTTAAACAGCGCACCGCTCAGGAAGAATATGTCGATGAAAAAGATCCCGAAGCAGGCTTGGCCCCGCTCGCTGTTGTCTGCATGATCTTGTCCATTGCGCTCATGGGAGTGAACCTTCTCGGCACCGACAAAGCTTTCTTTGACGAGAAGGGCGACAGCGCCTTCATGGTTCCAGCGCCCAATGATCCAGCGTGGGAAGTCAAACAATCCGACGGCAGCCATAAGTCCACGTTCAGCACCAAGCTGAGCGAAATCACCAAGAAACTCGATTGATCCACGACCGCCATGCCACTCGCACTGATTATTTTTATTCTCTCGATCGCCATTCTCGCGCTCAATATTCTGACTCAGAACGGAATGTCCATCCCCGGACTCTGAGCCGCCGGTAACTGCGGAGTTGATGCAGCCTGCAGGCTGCTGACTGGTTTCATTGAATGCAAGCTCGCTTGCGAGAGCCTTGTGTTTGTTGTGGTTTAAGGCGCGAGACTAATCCAGTTCAAGGTTGGGCGCGAAACGCGCGATGGCCCGGGATATTTGACGGGGGAGTGCAGCGCCCTGAAGGGGTCGCGAACGCATCATGCTATTATATAGAGCATTATAGTAACAAAAAACGATCAGTTCATGCATCGCGGCGCGATGATAGCTGGTAGCGAGGGGTTGAGCGAACGCGACACCCCTTGATGCATGAAAATTGGTTCCGCATCGCGGAGCGATGCCAGCCTCTAGGGAAACTGGGTTCCTAGAGCAGTTTAAATAATTTCATGGCCGCATTCCGCGACGTTTCATCCGGTTCGTTGTGCGCGCTTTAGCGCGTTCACCACGGCGAAGTCCCCGACGCGCTGAAGCGCGCACAACGAACGAAGTAGGGGATTCCGGCTATACTATAACTTTAAACGCTCAAGATCGCAGATCGGGCTGGCATCGCTCCGCGATGTGGCGCGCGTGGATAATCTTTCCGAGCGGTATCACTTCGCTCAACCCCTCGCTACTGGCCGGGATGGCAACGCCACCCTCCACAATCATATTGGGAACGATCCGCGTTTGTTGATTTTTACTCCGAAATCGTATCGCCCATCGCATGGAGGAGAGACTTTCTTTCGATGAAATAGCCCTTGGTAGGCTCGTGCTTGGTGTCTTGTGGCTTGGTGTGAGATTCCTGCCGCTGATTTCTGATTCAGACTGTGAGGCCTCAGTGGATCGTCATTTCGTGATTTTTAACGTGTTTCGCGGGCATCCGGCCTCCATTTCCAATCAAAATCCCCCGATTTACCCCTTCAAACATAACGGAAAATTTAGTCAATATACCTAGCTACAGTAGGACTGATTAAACTGATGCTTATATTTTATTAAGATTTATTGAAATAATTCTTGCGCGTATCAGTATATTGGTTATAATATTTATCACGATCATGAAACATCAACTCTGGTGCTTCGGTGATCGACTTCAAGACAACCCAGACAAGACATCTCAAATGCCGCGACTATCCGCGGCCTCAAAGTAAAAGCCCCCACGTTCCCAGAAAAATAAAAGCCCCCCAAATAAATCAACCCCCATGAACACTCATTCAAAACCCACCCGCTCGTCCCGAGGCTTCAGCCTTGTGGAATTGCTGACGGTCATTGCCGTCATCGGCATCATCGCGTCCATTGCGATTCCGAACATCGGTTCCATCACGACCGCCGCCAAATCCGCCGCTGCTCAGCGCAACGCACAGAGCATTTGCTCGATGTTCGCAGCTGGCCAGGCGGCTGGCGTTACTTGGACGGGAACCACCCGGAACCTGCTCGTCGGTAGCGTTATCACCGGTCAAGCTCCGGCTGACGGTGCCTTCGTTGGCAAGACCTTTAAAGTTCCCAATGTCTCCGGCACCGACCTGACCAGCGCCTACGTCTACATCGGTAAAGATTCCGATAACAACCTCTTCTACGACCGAACCGGTGCCCAGTCGGGTAGCTAATCAGTAACAATTTTCCTCCCGGACAAAAATTTGCCGGGGGCCAATGCCCTCAGCAAGACAAAAGACAAAAGAAACCAGACAACCAAAAGCAACGATTTGTCAGCCTGAACTGACATCGCCAAGGAAAAAACAAAACAACAAAACAAAACCTGAAACACACAAAACATAATATGAAAACCCAACTCAACACCAAGAACGTGCTCGCTAAGGGCTTCAGCCTCGTGGAAATGCTCGTCGTTATCGCTGTGATCGGCATCATCGCCGCCATCGCGATCCCAAGCATCGGATCGATCAACACCTCGGCCCAGACGGCCACCAACAAGCGCAATGCGCAGAACATCGCTTCCGTCTACGCCACTGGCAACGCCGCTGGCGCGACCTGGCCTTCGAGCACCGAAACGGGTGCTGCTGCTGTGATCGACCAAGTCAGCCAGGGCAACACCAACACGAGCGTTGGATCGTTCTCCGTTGGCGGCCTTGACGCTGCTTCGAAGACCGGCGCTGCGGGCTACCTGTCCGCCTCCGGTGTTTACACTCCGTAATCTGACCGCACTCTAGTAGTGCACCCTTGAGCGGGCCTGACGCTCACGCGTCAGGCCCGCTTTTTCTTAGAAGCTTTCATCGACCACCGCTCCACCCACCATGACTGCTCTGCGAACCATCCGCCGCCCCGCCGGTTTCACCTTCATCGAAGCCCTGATGACCATCGCCATCATGGCGATGATGGCCACGCTGGTGATCTCCGCGTTTTCAAATGCTGGAACGGATTCCGCCCGCATCGTCTCCCGCCAGCAGCAGGCTACGCTCCAGAGCGCCCTGAATGCCTGGGTCAATGGCGAGTCCAACCGCACCGACGTGATCAGCGCCACCCTCGGCACCGGCCGCCCGCGCACCATCGCCCAAATCCAGACCGCCTACAACGCCGTGACTGGAAACCTCGCACGCTTCAACCTCATCTCTCCCTATCTCGACTCCAACACCACTTCCTATTTCACGACCTACAGTTCATCTACTCAAATTTTGAGCGACGCGCTCAACACCACCAAGCAATACATCGCCTTTCCTGATTGGGCCGCGAACAGTTATCCCCAGGTCACCCTGAACGCAAAATAACCCCGGTTTATGCACCCAACCACCACCACAGTCAGATCAAAGTCCGCCGCCGGCTTCTCGCTGGTCGAAATGCTGGCCGCTGTCGCCATCATCGGCGTGATCTCCTTCCTCGCGCTGCCCAACCTCATCAAGATGCGCTCCGACTCCGAGCGCAATCTGGCCATCGCCCGTTGCGAATCCATCAACATGTCCATGGCCACCTACATCCAGGTGCGCGGACGTGTTCAGGCCGCCGCCGACTTTGCCGGCTCCAGCACGGCCCAGGCCAAATATGCCCTGCTCGCGCCCTACCTCGCCTTTTCCCAGGTCAATCTGACGGACTACATCCCCAGCGGCTATTCCATCGTGTTCAACTCCATCGATCCGCTGCAAAAGGTGACTCTGTCCCAGGGCACCACCGTCATCGCCTACTGAGCTGCGCGCATGAAAACGGGAACCTCCAGCACCACTCGCCGCGGGATGTCCCTCGTGGAGCTGCTCATTTCCATCAGCATCGTCGCCATCCTCTTGAAAGTGGCGCTCACTTCCTTCACCTCCTACTTTGGCGCCTCGCAGGACACCGTGGCCAGCTCTCTGCTGGAAACCGTGAACACCGCAGTGCACCGCTTTAATGAGTGCAACTACGAGCTGAACGTCCCCCCTGTATCAGACATCTATGCCACGACCGAATTAGCCATCATCCGCACTTTGCAATATCGGAATCCGCTAAATCCCAAGGTCGGTTCACCTTACATCAACAAGAGGTGGAATCCCGTGGCTTCCAGCAGCACCAGCGACTTTCGCCTCCAGTGGAAGGGCACGCTCTTCATTCTGCTCGCCCCTGCAACTGAAGGCACCGGTTTGAAAGTTGATTTCAAAACCGCCGTCATGGGCACGCCCTACACCTACACCCAGGGCTACACAATGGCTGGCAGTTAAGCCGCCCTTTCTCCTCACTTTCATTGCGATGACAGCCTCCACCACCACAGCTGAAGCCGAAAATCTTCAAGAGAAAATATCACGAGAAATCGTCGATACCATCTGGAAGACCCGCGATGAAGCCGTGCTCACGTTTGAGGGCATCGCCCTGCAATCGGGCTTGATCCCGGTGACGCTTCTGCGGGAAAGCTGCACACCGGATGCGGAGAAAGTCGCGCGAAAACTCGGACGCATGCCGAAGACTGCGGAACCCTGGCTGCCAGTGGCGTCTGTCGGTCCGATTCTCATCATGGCGCATCACAACCCCGAGGCCGGCGACATGTGGGGAGTGCCCCTGGCGCTGACCATCCGGGTTCTCATCTCGATCGATCAATATAGCCGCACCCGCCAGGATCTCGTTCAGCGCTTTTCCACTCCGCCCCTGCCCGCGCAGAATCCCATCGAGTCGCTCAAGGTTCCCTCGTTCCGCGCGATGGACTTGGATGGAATCTTCCAATGGCTCCTGCAAAACTATCCCTACGAGCCCAGTGAAATCACCAAGCTCAAGGCCTACTACGACGCTGCGAAGGAAAAAAAAGACAAGCTTACCGTGGCCGACTTCAACGGCATGGGCCGCAATTTTGGCGTCGCCCTGGCCCGGCTTCAAAGCGATGGCAAGGCGCACGCTTACAATGCCGCGGAAGCTCCCCGCCAGACCATGTTTCCGGCGCACATCATCGAGCGGCACAACGTCTATCCGCTCTTCGTCGGCAAGAACACCGTCTATCTCCTGAGCGATACGCCGGACAACTTCGCTTTCGAGGATGAATGGATTTCCCTGGGCAACC
>JAIOQF010000246.1 GCA_021413535.1 Verrucomicrobiota bacterium | reverse complement strand
CGCGATGTCGTGCAGAGCACCCAGTTTGCGATTCTCAACGCCAACTACATTGCGCGAAAGCTCGGACCTTATTTCCCGGTTCTCTACACCGGCCGCAACGGTCACGTCGCCCATGAGTGCATCCTTGATCTCCGTCATTTCAAGCTGGTGACAGTCGAAGACGTGGCCAAGCGGCTCATGGACTTTGGATTTCATGCACCGACCATGAGCTGGCCCGTTGTAGGCACGCTGATGGTCGAACCCACGGAGAGTGAGGGCAAAGGAGAGTTGGATCGTTTCATTGAAGCGATGATTGAGATTCATGGCGAGATCGAGTCCATCGAAACTGGTTTGATGGATCCCGTGAACAACGTGCTGAAGCGCGCGCCGCACACTGCGGAAGATTTGTTGCGTGAACAATGGGATCGGCCATATACGCGCGAAGAAGCGGCGTTCCCGCTCGAGTGGGTCAAGGCCGATAAATACTGGCCGACAGTCGGGCGGATCGATAATGTTTACGGAGACCGCAATCTTGTGTGCACCTGCGCCGACGTTGAATCTTATGCAAGTTGATTGGCAGACCTGGCAACCGACGATCCGCGCGACCCTGATGTTCGTGTGTGATGGCGATCGAGTGCTGCTGATTCGCAAGAAGCGTGGCTTCGGCATGGGCAAGATAAATGGTCCCGGTGGCAAGCTCGATCCCGGTGAAACGGAGCACGAATGTGCCGTGCGTGAGACGATGGAGGAACTCGGGGTGATGGCGCACGATGCCGTGAAACGCGGCGAGTTGTGGTTTCAATTTGTGGACGGACTCGCGATGCATGTGGCCGTGTTCATGTCGGAACGGCACGATGGCGAGGCCACGGAGACCGAGGAGGCTGCTCCGTTGTGGACGCCGATAGATGAAATTCCCTTTGAGAAAATGTGGGCCGATGACCAGTATTGGCTGCACCGGATGCTGACCGGTTCAGAGAACTTCAGCGGCAGGTTTACCTTTGATGGCGATACGATGCTGCAGCACGAGATCGTGTGGAGCGACCTTGATCAAGGTGAAGCTCACTGAGCCCGAACTTCCCCTTATGGGCTAGCGATCACATCATCGGCCGTGAATCGTTTTTTATCGGGACCAGAGGAACGGATTTCGAATGCGTTACCACCGGTGGGATGGATGAAATAGGGCGTGCCCCAGCGGTCACGGAGATGTCCGTCTTGTGAAATTGCAGGGTGACCCGGCGGGATGATGACGAAGTTGAGCGGATTGTGCCCGGTGAGGGCGCGGGCGAGATCGCTGTCGTCGCCAATCGGCGGGGCGTTCGGATGACGCATGTTGTGCTGATATTGCAGGATCAGTTCGTGTAGCGTGTCCACGTCTTGCTGCGGTGTGCTGTCGGTCGCGTTGAGTTTTGCGGCGAGAGGCGATCCGGCGGTGGATGACTCTTCGTCATCGGCTGAATTTGTGGGTGGCGGATTAACCGGAGATACGACCGTGGCTTCTGTGTTTGATGCAGGCTTCGGCACTGCCACCGGTGCCGATAATTTTTCTGACTCCGATGGTTTCTCGTCTGGAGTGCGCAGAAAAATCACGCCCAACACGAGGAGCGCGGCGATGGTGATGTAGAGCAGCGGCTTCACGCCATGAAACCGAGCGGCGGGCTGGAGCTGCTGGTGTTGTAGAAGGTGGAGATGTTCGGCAGCACGAGCGGCAGGCTCGATTTCGGAACACCGAGCCAGAGTGCGAGTTCCGCGAAATAGCTGTCGACGGAAACCTGCGGGATGAGGCGCCCACGACCGACGTCGAGCGGATTGTTTAACGCGAGGCTGGGATATTTGCCGTAGATTTGCTTTCCTTTCACCGCACCACCCATGACGAGATGATTGCCGCCCCAGGCGTGGTCGGCACCATCGGAATCGGTAGTGAGCGTGCGGGCGAAGTCGGAGCTTGTGAAGAGCGTGACGTTGTTCTGCTGGCCCATGGCGGTGAGACAATCGTAGAAGGCTTTCACAGCGGCATCGACTTCCGGCAGCATCGCAGCCTGACTGGCGAGAAGGTCATCGTGATGATCCCAGCCGCCGTATTCGACGAAGAAGGTCTGACGATTGTGACCCAGGGTGCCGCGACCGAGGATTATGCGCGCGATGTTGGCGAATTGGTTTCCCAAACTGGTGTTGGGGAAAGCTACGCCATCGGGCAAGGCGACATTTGTGGCGGTATTGAACAATTCGGATGCGCCCATGGCATCGCGTTTCTGTGACTGGAAAGTTTCCGTGAGCAGATGCTGGTATTCGAACGCGAGCTGCGAATCGACTGCGGCGGTGCGGATGGGCACGGTGCTGCGTTTGTTCTTGTTGTATTTGTCGTAGCCTTTAAGGGTCGCGCCGCCGTCGCCAGCCGTGTATTGGAAGACTGTCTCGCCAGCCTGCCAGATGTTGGTGCCGGTGAGCGAGATGTTCATGGAGACGGTGTTGAGTGAGTTCAGGCTCTTCAACATGTCGGCCGTGCGTCCGCCCCAGCCGCGCGCGGTGTGCAGGTTGGGCATGGAGGTCTGCCATTGCTCCTGCTGATCGGAGTGGGAATAAAGCCCCAGCGGTAATCGTTTGGCACCGTTGTTGTATTCGATCTTCGTCACGGGTTCGATGAGCGTGCCGACGTTCGCGACATAGGCGGCATTGCCATTTTCGAAGAGCGACTGAATGCCGGTGAGCGCCGGATGCAGACCAAGCTGGAGGCCGGGATTTCCCAGAGGATTGATGGGCAGGAGAACGTTGTTGAGCAGGGCGATGCCGCCGCGGATGCCGGCGTATTCGGCATACTCCGTGGGGCCGCGCGGGACGAGGACGTTAAAGGTGTCGATGCCACCGGAGAGAAACAGGCAAACGAGGCTGCGATAATCGCCAGTTGGATTCGTGGCTGCGGCGACGGTGCCAGCGACTTTTAAGTTGAGCAATGTGCTCAGCAAAGGGAGTGAGCTGATGGCGGCGCAGTTAGCCTGACCGAGGAAGCGACGGCGGGAAATGTTGGGTGACATGAGAGGGAGAGTGGTGGGGATTAACGAAGGATGGCGTATTCCGGGGATGCGGTGATGAGGTAAACAGCCAGGCGGATGCGCTCGATCTGCCAGTTGGTGAAGTTCGGCAGGCTGATCTTTTCCACGGCTTCACGGATAACTTGATGCTGCTCGTTCGGCAGCGTGCCGCCGGTGAGCAGCAAATCCAGCCGGCTGAGCAAGGCGGGCACATCGGCGGCCAGTGCGAGTTCATTTTCGAACAAACCGATGACCAGTTCCTCGGGATTGGAACTGCCCCAGCGATTAAAATATCCCTTCTGCACGATATTGTAATAATAATTGGGCACGCTCAATGAGGTGACTGAATTGAGAATCTGAAACTCGGGCGCGACCAGTCCGGCGTTACTGATCAATCCCTCTGGCGCGTAGCCGGGCTTGAAAAAATTAAACACACTGGGCGCATTCTGCGGCTGTTGGAAATGGATCTCGCCAAGGTTGGTCAGGGCATACACGCCGTTGACCGACCTCGCGTTGAATGCCCGGGCAAAGTTCACGGTGCGCAGATAGGGCTCCTTCATTTTGCCGAAGCTGCTGCTGTAAAGCTGCTGAGGATTGCGAGCCTCAGTGTCGAGTAGAATGGCGCGGATGACGCATTTCAAATCGCCGCGCACACCTTTGCCGTTGTTAACAAACTTTGAGGCGACGCGTGCAACGTAGGCAGGCGAGGGATTGGAGGTGACGAGTTTCTGGATGAGCTGCCGGCAAATGAACGGTGCGGTGCTCGGATGGTTGAAGAGGCAGTCGATGGCTGCATTGAAGTCGGCCATGCCAGCTGCACCGGTGTCGGGCTTGCTGGCGGTGCGGGCGGGAAGTTTCACGCCGTTAAGAAGCGTCTTCGCACCGAGGTCGTGATATTTGTCCCACATGCGCATGGGCGCGATGAAATTGCGCCGGGCATAGAGAAAGCTTTTTGCATCTGGGCCACCCCAGCTGAATCCGGTCATCACTCGGGCCATGTTGGCGATGGTGGTGTTGTCGTAGGTGGGAATGGGCTGGCCTTTTGAGTCGAGCTTGCGGGTGCCATCAAGATTCAGTTCCCAGATACCGACGCTGAAAAGCTGCATGATCTCGCGCGCGAAGTTTTCATCGGCAAAGGTGCCTTTGGACGGATCGCCTTTCTGATTTTGCAGGGCGTTGAGATAAATGCCCATGCAAGGATGCACCGAGATGTTGTAGAGCAGGTCGCGGAAATTGCCGAAGGCGCCCTTCAGCAGAACATCGTAATAGTTGGCCATGCCGGCGGGCTGATTGTGCAGTTCATCAGGAGTGTCCGAGACGACCATGATTTCGCTCAAGGCAAAGCCTACGCGTTGGCGGAGTGGATCGCCCAACTGCTCGGCGCTACCAGGGGCGAGCGATGGCACTTCCATGGCTCGATTCCACCACGAGATTGTTTTGGTTTTGGAGCAGACCTTGCTGCTGTCGGCTGCAGCGATGTAGTCCACATACGGCTGCTGCAAACCCACGGGCCGCGCGAATTGATCCGTGAGCCAGGCGTCGAAGCCCAAGGTCATCACCTCCTGCACGTTCTTGAAATCGCCGTTGGGGCCGAAGGCGCCCTGATTGAGAAAGCGCACGGCGGCCTTGGCATTCGGCAGCGGCGAGATATTGCCAATGGTCACGGTGGCCGTCTGCTGGGATAGCGCGGTGCTGATGCCATAGGCGGCGTTCGGTTGCAGAGTGACGAGGACACTTACGGAAGCGGTGTTGAGATTTTTTCCTGTGGGTGCAATTTCCAGCCACGACTCACGTTCGCCATCAGGTATCGTGATCGAGGTGACCGCCGATGCCGTGTAATGAGTGCCGCGCACTGCGCTGTCGCCGAGCGTGAATTTCACGGTAAGAGAACCTATGTTGCCAGAGCGACGGAAGG
>JAIOQF010000298.1 GCA_021413535.1 Verrucomicrobiota bacterium | reverse complement strand
ATTACCATGCGTTGGCGTCGCCCTCATTATTTTCTCAAACCGCGATATTCCTACATTATCAGGGAAAATCCTTTCAATAAGACCTCTCGTTTTCGTCGGTTTGATTTCCTACTCCCTGTATCTATGGCATTGGCCAATACTCGTCTTCGTGAAATATCGATTCTTCGATTATAAACTCGAGAAATATGGTTTACCCATGTTATTAGGAACTTTTGTTTTGTCGTTTTTTACGTGGAAATTTGTAGAATCACCATTTCGCAAACAAGCGATTCTCAAGAGTCGAAAGCAGATTTTTACATACGCCGGAATCTTCACCGCCGTGCTTTTTATCTCAGGTCTAACAATTCATTGGATGATCGGCCTGCCGCCGGATACCTTGTTATCGCGACGGCAGTTGACAGAGGAATCCGCTCAAAACGAGAAAGAGGAGACATCCAATATTAATACGGCGACGCAAAACATGGAATCCGCCGCACGGTATGCAGAGGGCGAAAACGACCGTGGCTTTAGAATCGAACTCACTTTAAAGCAGGCTCTTGCCGGAGAATTTATTGAGCTAGGCGATGGTGACAAGCATGCGCCTATCGAACTGTTTGTTAGTGGGGACAGTCATGCAATGTCTGTCTTGTCTATCATCGATGTTCTATGCAAAGAATATCATGTCCGCGGCGTGGCTGCCACGCATTCATCAACTATCCCGTTGGTGGATTATGACAGTCACGGCGATAATTCCCTCTACGACGATAGCATTCCCTTTCAAAAGGCCATTCTGGATTTCATTCGTAACCAGCATGTCCGAGACGTCCTCTTCGTCTCGTATTGGAGCGCCTATGCCTCTCAAGGTCAGACTTTGCGAATTCGTGAGGGTGTTTTCAGGACAATTAACGCATACAGCGAGTCAGGAGTTAGACTTTGGTTCATGAAACCAGTTCCAAAACCACCTTGGAATGTCCCACGGTTCCTCTATTCAGCCGCACTCCAAGGACAGAATCCCGAGGAAATTGGATTACCACTCACGGAACATCGCAAAATTGAACCGTTACTTGACCAAATCTTCGGTGGAGTGGACGCCCCTAGGGTCACCATTCTTGATCCAACGATGTGTTTCGTAAATTCTAATCAATTATGCCGTGTAGCCCGAGGCGGTAGATCACTATATTGGGACGATAATCATCTCAGCAGTGCCGGTGCGTTGGAGTTGCGCCCGCTATTTAAGCAGATTTTTCGGGCAATTGTGATTGGCAAATAACTAAGTATTTTTTAAAACAACAGTCAATTATGCTTCGCACAATTCTCCTCTCACTTCTCATTACCCCATTCATTGCGGCGGCAGATGACTATCAAGTCGTTCATGGCTGGCCGAAGGTTCCCGAGGGTTTTGTACTCGGCCAGGTGTCGGGCGTGGATTTGGATTCTCATGGGAATGTCTTCGTCTTCCGGCGGGCGGAGCATTTGTGGCTCGGTGATAGGGCCGCAACGGAGTTGATCAAGAGCCCGACCGTGCTGCTGTTCGATGCCAAGAGCGGCGCACTGCTCGCGCAATGGGGCGAGAACTTCTTCCTCTGCCCTCATGGGTTGACCATTGATGCGGAAGACAATCTTTGGCTCACTGATGTGGAACTGCACCAAGTGTTCAAGTTCACCCACGACGGCAAGCTGCTCATGACGCTCGGCGAACACGCCAAGGCGGGAACTGATTCCAAACACTTCAACAAGCCGACCGATGTCGCGGTCGCTCCTGATGGAACTTTTTATGTCAGCGACGGCTACGGGAACAGTCGCATCATGAAGTTTTCCAAGGAAGGAAAATTCATCGCGCAGTGGGGAACGCGCGGTGATGGCGCTGGAGAATTTCACACGCCGCATGGTCTTGCGATGGAAAATGACGGCAAAATCTACGTCGCCGACCGCGGCAACGCACGCATTCAGATTTTCGATGGCGACGGCAAACATCTCGGCACTTGGAAGGACAAGAGCATCGGTCGCCCGTGGGCCATCTGTGCGGCTACTGACGGTTTCTTTTACATCGTGGATGGCGGTGACCAGCCCGGTCATCCCATTGCCAGCGTTCCGGATCGAGCGCGGATTCTCAAGGTTGATGCCACGGGATCCGTCGTCGCCTCTTTTGGCTCGTTTGGGAACTACGACGGCCAGTTTTTTTGGCCCCATGATATTGCAGTGGGGCGCGATGGATCTGTCTATGTCGTGGATATAACCGGGATGCGGGTGCAGAAGTTCTTGCCACGGAAGTAGAGCCAAGAAACAAAGCTTCAGCGAGTGCACTGCGCGAGGTTTTCATTTCATGCGGAGGGCCGCATGAGCCACTTAGTTCTCAGAAGCCAAATCCCTTGGGCATTCCGCCTTTGCCGCCGCCGGTCATCTGGCCCATCAGGCCGCGCATCATGCCTTTGTTTTTCATCATTTTTTGCATCATGGCGAACTGCTTGAGCAATTGATTGACCTCCATCACAGGGCGGCCGGCACCGTTGGCGATGCGCTTGCGGCGACTGCCATTCATGATCTCAGGACGGGCGCGCTCCCGGGCGGTCATGGAGAGCACGATGGCCTCGGTGTGCTTCATGCGATTCTCATCCACCTTTATGTCCTTGAACTTGCCCATGCCGGGCAGCATGCCTAGGATGGATTCCAGCGAACCGAGTTTCTTCATAAACTTCATCTGCGAAAGGAAATCATTGAAATCAAATTTCGAGCTCTGCATCCGCTTCGCCATCCGCATGGCGTCCTCTTCGTCGATCTGCTCTGCGGCCTTTTCCACGAGTGACACGACATCGCCCATGCCAAGGATGCGGTCGGCCATTCGTTCGGGATGAAAAATTTCCAACTGGTCGAGCTTCTCGCCCATGCCGGAAAATTTGATGGGGCAGCCGGTGACCTGCTTCATCGAGAGCAAAGCGCCGCCGCGCGCATCGCCGTCGAGCTTGGTCATGATCAAACCGGTGACGCCGATGGCTTCACTAAAGGTCTTCGCGACGCTAACCGCCTGCTGGCCCGTGGCGGCATCGGCGACGAGGAGCACCTCGCGCGGCTCGATCACGTCCTTCATTGTCACCAGTTCCTTGAGGAGTTCATCATCGACTTCCTGACGACCGGCGGTGTCGAAGATGGCGATTCCCCCGCCCTGTTCCTTGACCCAGTCCAGCGCCCGCCGTGCGACTTTCACCGCGTCTTTCTCACCTTCGGCAGGTTGATAGACCGGCACGCCGATGGATTCGCCGAGAATCACGAGTTGCTTCACCGCCGCGGGACGAAAGACGTCGCAGGCGATAAGCAGCGGGCGTTTGCCCTGCTTTTTCAAGAATGCAGCGAGCTTCGCGGAGGTGGTGGTCTTGCCTGCACCGTTCAAACCCGCAATCAGGATGCGCTGGGGCGGCGCGATGTCGAGCTCGGCTGCGCCGCCGCCGAGAAGCGCGGTGAGTTCATCATGGAAAATTTTTACGATCTGCTGGGCGGGCGAGACAGTGCGCAGAACTTCTTCACCCACCGCCTTGGTTCTGACGGCTTCGCAGAGATCTTTGGCGACTTTGAAATCCACATCCGCTTCCAGCAGGCCCATGCGAATTTCCCGCATGGCGTCGGAGACGTTGGCTTCACTTATTTTTCCGTGGCCGCGAAGTTTCTTAAAGGCGGATTCGAGTTTTTCCTGAAGGAGGGAGAGCATGAGAAGAAAGGATGAGGGATGAAGGCGGAAGGATGGATAAATGCCGCGCGCGAAATTTCGCGTCTTATTTCGCAGCGGTGGTCTTATCCGGAATCGAAGCCGTTGGCGCGACATCCGGTGCGGTGACTGGTTCAGGAGGCAGATACGAAGACTTTTGATCGATCTTAAACTTCCAGCTTACTACCTCGTCCTTGTCGCTGTCGGCGCGGCGGAAGACTAGGGTGGCGGTGCATTCTTCCAGGCGGAGTTTTTGTGGAATCTGATAACGCACGGTCTGAGAAGCAGGATCAAACTCTGCTGGAACGGCACCATAGCCGCCAATCCGCAGCATCACACTGTCCGGCACCACTCCGCCGACACGAGCGAGTCCAACCTCAATCACTGGGCGGCGTTCGGTGATGGTCGAGTTCGGCTCTGGCTTGAGATCGAACATCTTGTTCCCCTGCTCGTCCACGGCATCCATCTTCACAAACTTGCTGCTGGCGACATCATTTCGTCCGTGAAAGCTGACGGCCAGCTTGAAGTTAGTGTCCTTGTCCCATTGCTGGGTGAAGCGACCGAGTTTTCCCGGCGGTGTATCCCAGGTTACTTTTTGGGGATTGACCGTCACCGCCGCCTCGTAGCCGGCATCCATCGCCAGTTGCACGATCTCATCATTTTTATTGCCGTATGGATAAGCAAAAGTCCGGCAAGGCACGCCGAACGTTTCTTCCAGCCATTTCTTGGATTCGGCGATTTCTTCATGCAACCACTGGCTGTATTGAGCGTCGCTCTTGCCGTTCTTCATCGCCAGCGCCTGATGAGAGATACTGTGGCTGCCGAGTTCTGCGCCGTGGGCCAGCATCTCCTTAATTTGCGCAAAGGTCATTGAGCGACCGCCGATGTTCACATATTTTTTATAAAGATAGATGGTAAAGGGGTAGCCGAATTCTTTCATGATCGGATAAGCAAACTGATGCTCGCCTACCCAGCCATCATCCAGCGTGATGACGACACATTCGTCCGGAATGTTTTTTTCGCCACGTCTCCAGGCCAGCAAGTCGGACATCGGGATCACAGGAATGCTGGCATCCTTCAGCGCCTGCATTTGGGCACGGAACGTGGGCACGCTGACCATCATCTCCGTCTTCGGAATGCGCTCCACGAAATCATGATAAAGCAGGATGGAGACTATCGAGCTCTTGTTCAGTTCAAACGGCTCAGCCTTTGGCGCATTTGGGTCAACGGGTTTTTCCGGTCCGAACAATTCCGCGGGCTCTACGGGTTTCGCCGCCAAAACTTCATCTGGCAATGTTGACCCGCTTACCGTCTGAGCTTGATCGGACGCTTGCTTGGACTTGTCGCATGAAGTCAGCAAGAACACAGCCAGCCCCGATAGGAGTAGCGTGGAATGTTGAAAAAATGAGTCTCGTTTCAAGAGATTAACAAGCATAGATGGGTGAGCTGAGAATAGCACATCTGCTGCACGGGGGAAACCGAAAGACAGATTGAAATGCCACCGAGTTCGACTTCCCATTCCAGAGAATTAAACCATCCCAGCGATATGCGCGCCGATGGCGAGCGAGGCGGTGGCGGCCGGACTCGGTGCATTTAAAACATGAAGTGCGCGCTCGCGCACCAGAATGTGAAAATCCTGCACCAGTTCACCTTGAGGCGTCATGGCTTGGGCGCGAACACCGGCTCCACCGGGCGCAAGGTCAACCGGGCGAACATCTGGGACGAGGCGCTGCAGAGCGTGGCAGAAGCGATCACGGCTCAGGCTTTGAAATAACTCGGAGTAGACCATTCCTGGATACTTCCGTAGAAAGCGCCACAATCCCGGAAATAAAAGCACGTCAGCCAGATCGCGCAGATTGATATCGCGCAGACGGTAACCCTCGCGAGCAAAAGCGAGCACCGCATTAGGACCAGCCTCGATACCACCACCGATCATGCGCGTGAAGTGAACTCCAAGAAAAGGAAACGCCGGATCAGGCACTGGATAAATGAGATGTCGCACCAAGTGCTCCGCCGACGTGGCCAGCCGGTAGTATTCGCCGCGAAACGGAACAATACGCACATCGCGCTGCTCGCCCGCAAACTGGCTGACCCGGTCGCAATGGAGACCAGCGGTATTGATGAGCAGTTCTGCGCTGAAATCACCGGCACTGCTTCGCGCCGTCCACTCTCCGGCGCCAAGTAATAAAGCATGAACTGCCGCGCCAGTAACAATGCGACCTCCTCGTCGCTGAATTTCACGAGCCATGGCATCACACACGGCGCGATAGTCCACGATGCCTTCTTCCGGGACATGAATTGCCGCGATGCCGGCGGCGTGCGGTTCGATCTTGCGCAACTCCCCGCCGTCAAGACGCCGCAAGCCGGTCAATCCATTGGCCGAACCGCGGCGCAGCAGTTCGTCGAGCCTCGGCAACTCATTCTCCCCTGTGGCGACGACGAGCTTGCCGCAGATCTCGTGAGGAATGTCATGCGCCCGACAAAAAGCCACCATCTCACGTATGCCCTCGACAGCGAGCCGGGCCTTAAGTGTGCCCGGCTTATAATAAAGACCGCAGTGAAGCACGCCTGAATTATGCGTGCTCTGGTGCCGGGCCAGCAGAGGTTCTTTCTCCAAGAGCGTCAGCTTGAGTGACGGATGCCGCTCCAACAATTTAAGCGAAGTGGCCAGGCCCACGATGCCTCCGCCGATGACAAGCACTGAATTCATTCGATCCTTGAGCGTTCCGCAAGGCGGTGATCCAGTCAAGAGCCCGCGTTTCAGCAAGGCGTCGTGTTTTGTCACTTGTCTCTTTGATCCAGCGCATGAATCGACACCCGCACGCCCGGCGACGCGATGGCATGATCCGGCGGACGCAATGGATCAGCGAAGCCGTTGAGCGGAAACAAGCGCGTGTCCCACTCCCGCACATTCACCGGCGCCAGTAGATACGGCTGGTGATACACCCGCCCGCTACGTAAGCCACCGCGTGTCTGCGTGAAGAGCCGATACCGCTCCACTAGAAAGAACTCCAATGTGCCCGGTTCCGCCACAGTCGTCTCGCGCGCTAGTTCGTAGTCGAAGCGCGACTCATGATCATCACCTCGTCGCTGGCTCGTATAGATGATCCGTCCCGGCGTCGGACTCTGCGCAGTCATCCTTGCAGGCTGATACGGCAGCGAGAAGAACGTCCGCGCCAACCACACGGCCACGGGTTGATTACAGTCCAGCGAGTAGAACCACACACCGGGCTGCCCATCCGCATCACGCACATACGTGCGCAGATTCAGCTCCAGGAAATTACTGACCCACGGAAGTGCCGGACTGAATACCGGTCGAATACCACGCATGAAAAACGGCACCACACCCACCCAGGCAGAGCCATCGAATGTGTCCACCTGCAATCCCTTCGGCAAACTTTGCTGCACCACCTCCACCGGCAGCCGCCAATGCAAGAAAAGCAAGTTCTCCCAGCGCTGATGCATTACCCGCCGTGTTGACGGCAGTTCGCGCTCGGCGAGACGTTGGGCAAGCGTGAGAGCGGTCATTTGCAAATGCAGGCGATGCGCCCCGCTTCGCTCATATTATGATTTTGAAGCGGGATGCTTTATCCCCTACCCCAGCGCCTTCTCCATGATCTGCTCTACGCGACCGACCATGTCGTGGGTGTCTTCGAGCAATCCGGCGGAGAGTAGTGCGCTGTCGAGCAGTTGCCCCGCGATGAGCCCAGCCAGATCAGGATTGGAGTCTGTGGCGGCGGAGAGCTTCTTCACGATGGTGTGCTTGGGATTGATCTCAAAAATCACCTGGGCAGCGCCGAAGTCGTCCTTCTTCATCGCGCGCATCATCTGACGCATCTGTGGGCTCATGTCGCCCTCAGACTGAAGCGCCATCGCGGGCTTGCTCACGAGACGTTTGCCGAGACGCACTTCCGACACGCGGTTGGCTAGGCTTTCCTTGAGCCAGGCGCAGAGTTTGTCCGTTTCTTCCTTGCCAAGTGATTCGCCTTCATCGGTTGTTTCGCCAAGATCCACATCCGAGGCCGCAACACTGCGCAGTTCCTTATCATCGAACTTCGCCAGCGCGCTCACTACGTAATCGTCGATGGTCTCGAAAAGATACAACACTTCGAAGCCGCGTGATTTAAACGCTTCAAGGTAGGGCCCGCTCTCGATGGCCTGGCGGCTGGGTCCGATCTGGTAGTAGATCGTCTTCTGCCCTTCTTTCATGCGTGCGACGTATTCCGGTAGGCTGACGAGTTCGTCCTCCTTCGTGAGCGAGGATTCAAATCGCAGGAGCTTGGCGATGGATTCCTTGTTCTCGAAATCAGTGGCCACGCCTTCCTTGAGGAAGCGGCTGAAGTCTTTGTAAAACTCGGCGTATTTCTTCGCGTCATCAGCAGCTTCGCGATCGAGGAATTTGATGATGCGTCCCTGCACCACTTGACCCAGCTTGCGGAAGAGCGCGCTGTCCTGCATGGATTCGCGAGCGATGTTCAACGGCAGATCCTCGCTGTCCACCACGCCGCGAATGAAGCGCATCCACTCAGGCAAGAATTTTTTTGGCTTGGGATCGATCAGCACCCGGCGGCAATAGAGGGAGACGCCGGCCTCCATCTGGCCCATGCCGAACTGTTCCATATTCTGTGTCGGAGCAAAGAGCAGCGCGTTGATGTTCAAGGGAGCGTCCGCATTGAAATGGAACGTGTAGCGCGGGTCGTCGAATGCGTGACCGGCGAACTTGTAAAACTCCTTATATTGCTCCTCGGTGACCTCGCTCTTGTTTTTCAGCCAGAGGGCTTCAACGGTGTTGATACGCTCGCCGTTAAGATTAATCGCGAAGCCAACGAAATTGGAATACTTAGCGAGAACGTGTTTGATCGTGGAAGCTTTCGCGAACTCGGCGGCATCGTCCTTGAGATGCAAAACAATCCGGCTGCCGCGACGCTGGCCGGGTGCGTCTTCGATGCTGTAGCCCGTGGTGCCGTCGCTGGTCCACACGAGATGTTCACCATCATTCCGCCACGAGTGGGTGAAAACTTTCACTTCACTGGCGACCATAAACGCCGAATAAAAGCCGACGCCGAACTGGCCGATGACATTGCCGCCTTCCTTGCCACCCTGTTTCATCGACTGGACGAACGCCTTCGATCCAGAGTGCGCAATGGTGCCGAGATTCTCAACCAGTTCGTCGCGCATCATGCCGATGCCGTAGTCGGCAATCGTCAAGGTTTTCGCCGTTTCGTCGGTGGTGATGTTGATTTCCAGAGGAAGCTGGTCATCGAAGATTTCTTTCTCCGTAAGCTGGAGCAGGCGCATTTTTTCCAAGGCATCGGAGGCGTTGGAGACCAGCTCGCGCACGAAAATCTCGCGATCCGTGTAGAGCGAATGAGTGACGATATCGAGGAGCTGGCCGACTTCGGCCTGGAACTGGTGCTGGGTAGGTTTTTCGTGGGACATGGGGAGCCAGTCTTGTCGCCAAGAATGACCAAGATTTCAAGTCCCGCGTTGCTTTGGGCGCCTTCTTTTCACCACATCGCGAGCGCTGCCGCAATCCGGCGAGCTGTCAATCAGCGACGGAAGTGGGCGATCGTTCCTTTAGCGGCGCCCCTGACCTCCCTGACCAGCCACGGAAACCGGAGGCACCGCAAAGAAATTGTTCGCGGGGCGCTGGCAGTTTACGGGTCCGAGACCACCGCGATTGTTGGAGATAACATTGAGCAGCGGAGCGCCGCACCGGGGATTGTAGCGCAACGTCGAGACTCCGGGAGTGCCACAGTTGATGTTGTTCCAACCTTGGCCGCGATTGTTGAAGTTGCCGTTATACCCTTCGTTATACAGACTGTTATCCCAGCCGTAGAGACCGCCGGTGTAAGGAAGATAACTCGAACCACCTCCGCCCATGGCATAGGCTTGCTGCACCATTCCGGCACTTTGAATCTCGGCAACACTCACCGCCGTTTGCGCCTTGAGGAGTTCTTTTTGCATTTCAGCTTTTAGCTCCAGAGCGCGGCGTTTTTTCTCGGACTGATCTTTCGCGTAATCCGTGGCTTTCTGCTCATCGAATCCCAGCTTGCTGCGAAGCTGTTCAGGGATTTCGCCAAAGAGCACTTTCGCGATGCCTCTCTGGTGGGCAAAAATCACTCCATCAGGATCGACCTGACAGACGCGACAGTTTTGGTAAGAGCGTCCGAGGCTGGTCGTAATGGTTCCGAGGGGTTCGTTCGAAACCGGACTGGCACTGATAAGTCCGGTGATGAGGAAGCACAGTGAAGTGGAAATGATTCGAAGTTTCATGGTGGCCAAAGGTTTGATGATAACCATGACGACACCGATGGGGATGAGTCGAGATTTGCATGTGGCGATAAAACTAATATTTATAGTTTTTCGACAAATAACCCCATTTCACCTAGGAAAATGTTAAATATTTATGGAGCTTGATATTATTTTTATCGTGCTGCGACGCTCAATCGATTCACCGCGCTGAGCACTGCTTTGATCGATGCCAATTCAATATTGGTATCGACTCCAGCACCCCAGCAGGTCTTTCCGCTTCCCGTTTTGATCTGGATGTAAGCGAGCGCACTCGCCTCCGTCCCAGCGCTGAGTGATTGCTCGCGGAAGTTTGCCACTTCAAATTCCGGTGCACCACACTTCTTCAAGCCATCGACGAACGCGGCAATCGGACCATTCCCCTCCCCGGTCACACGCAACTCCTCGCCTGCGCGATCAAGGCTGGCGCGGCAGGAGAAATTTCCATCGACTCCGTCTGCGTGGAAATGGATCAGGGCATAGGGCTTGCTGCGCTCGATGTATTCCTTCCAGAACATGCCCTTCAATTCCAGTGCCGTGACTTCCCGGCCCATCTTGTCCACTTCATCGTTGGCCAGCGGTCCGAATTCGCGCTGCAAATCTTTTGGCAGTTCGATGCCGAACTCGCTTTCCAACAGATAGGCCACTCCACCCTTCCCGCTCTGGGAATTTACCCGAATGACCTCACGGTATTCGCGACCGATGTCCTTGGGATCGATTGTGAGATAGGGCACGTCCCAGAAGCCGCGCGATTTCTCATAAGCAGTGAGTCCTTTTTTAATGGCATCCTGATGCGACCCGCTGAACGCCGTGAAAACCAGCTCTCCCGCATACGGCTGGCGCGGTGGAACGGTCATTCCGGTGCAACGCTCATACATGGCGATGAGTCCGCTCATGTCCGAGAAGTCCAGCTTGGGATCGATGCCGTGCATGTAGAGATTCATCGCCACCTGCACAATATCGAGATTGCCGGTGCGCTCGCCATTGCCGAAGAGCGTGCCTTCGACACGATCCGCACCAGCCAGCAATCCCATTTCGGTGGCGGCTGTTCCAGTGCCTCGATCGTTGTGCGAGTGCAGTGAGATGATGAGCGCGTCGCGATTCTTGATGTTCGTGCTCATCCATTCGATCTGATCGGCATAAACATTCGGACCGGCGACTTCGACCGTATCAGGCAGATTCAAGATCATCTTCCGCTGTGATGTCGGCTGCCAGACGTCCATCACCGCTTCGCTGATCTCCTTGGCGAACTCCATCTCGGTGGCGCTGATACTCTCCGGCGAATATTGCAACATCACCTTGGTGCCGCCTGCTTCCAGTCGTCCGATACGATCCTTGATCCACTGGGCGCCGCGTATCGCCACTTTGACAATGTCCGGCTTCTCCATGCCGAACACGTAGCGGCGCTGCGCGGGTGACGTGGAGTTGTAGAGATGAATGATGACGCTCTTCGCACCCATCAGCGACTGCACGGTTTTCTCAATGAGATCCTCGCGCGCCTGGACCAGGCACTGAATCGTCACGTCATCAGGAATGCGACCGTCTTCGATGAGTCGGCGGTTGAAAGCAAACTCGGTATTCGAAGCGGAGGGAAACCCGACTTCAATCTCCTTGAACCCGCATTTCACCAGCGCATCAAACATGTCCAGCTTCTGCGACACGTTCATCGGCACGGCGAGCGCCTGGTTGCCATCGCGGAGGTCCACGCTGCACCAGATGGGTGCCTGCGTTTGTGTGCGGGTGGGCCATTGACGGCTCGACAAATCAATCTTCGTCTGGGTGAAGCGCTGGTATTTGGTAGGATCGAAGGACATGGGAAAAGGAAGGGATAAGGGAAAAGGAACAAGTTAAAAGGGAATTTCAAAATGAAGCGCAGCCGGAAATGGCGATGGCGTCTTCAAATGAAATCGGGCGGCTCAAGGCCACCCAATCCCGCGGATGCGGGCCGATAGCGGGCATAGCGCTCCCGTTGCTCGGGAGTGAGATTAGCCGGATCGAAACGGGGATCGGGCACATGGTTGATGCGCGATTGGATCACGTTGGCCATGTCGCTGGCGCAGTTCTTGATGTGTTCGGCATGAGGACCGTTGAAGAGATCATCGACTGTGCCGCAGAACAGCATGAGCCAACGGTCGAACTGAGGGCGGCCCATCTGCGTCAACTGCACCAGCTTCGCGTGGGCGGCGAGCGGACTGCCCGTATAACCTCCGCTGCGGAACAGCACCGTTTCCCAAAACGCATACATCTTCGGCAGGTGCGTGCCCCAGTCTGTTCCCGCGACATCGTCAAAAATGAAACCGAGCACGTCATCAGCTCGCACCCGGGAATAGAAGGCATTGATGAGCTGTTCGATTTCGACGCGACCTTCAATGTCCGGCCTCAGTTGAATATTGCTGTTCATGGTTGGATGATCATTCTTTGTCTCGTTGGAAAAAGCGCCGCCGATGCCACAGTAGCCAGAGCACGGCCGCCATGCCCCAGAGCCACGCCGCGTGGATGTGATGCGATATCTGGATGCGGGGAAAAATGTCCGCAGAGGCACGTGTGGTCGCCGCCGCCATCGAAAGAATGATGAGCCAGCGAGCAGCCCAGGACTTCCTCGCGAATCCATCCAGGTCTCCACTGTGTCCGAAGAGAACCCGGCTCGCCACCACGAGGATAAGGAGTCCAAATCCGCCAATGTAAAGCAGGTGCTCCAGGCCGATGCGCTGCGCGTAAAAAAACGCAGGCAGGGCCAGGCCGCACAATCCGGACCCGAACGCCCAGAACAATCCCTTGGACAACGTGCCCTCTGGCATGTGCCATTTCACTTCGATGAGCAAGTAGGCCAGCGGCGCGAGCATGCGGATGGCATGTCCAGTCCCGACATTTCCCCACGCTTCCAGAAAAAAGCTGGCGATGACAAGCCCTGCTGCGACCGCCGCACGGACGAGACTGTGGTGACGCTGGGCGCCTTCCGCCGGCTCGCCGAATTCTCCGCCAAGGATTCGTGGAAAGATGAACGATCCAATCCCGAGCACCGGCGGCAACAGCAGCCCTTGATACAAAAGCAAACTCGCGAGCCGCAACAAGCGGGCATCAACCTGCGTGGCCGGTTGCAACAGCATGACGGTGCCAGCGACGCCGCAAAGCAGGCCAGTCAAGGCGAGCAGCATCTGCGGTGGTGGTGCATCCTTGCGGAACTTCGCCACGCGAACCACAAGGCCCAACAGCAGCAGCACCATCAGCGCGAGGAAACAGATGTCTCCCGCTCGATGATGCAGCGTGAGATGCATCACGCCGCCCAGTTGATGAAGTCCAAAAAGCACGAGCAATTCCGGCACCGTCAACTTTGGCGCGCTCGCCATGCGCGGCCCTGCGGTGCCGAGGAAGCCGATGATAAACGCGCCGCCGAACGATTCGATCATCAGTCGCGAGTGGACGAAACCCGGATAGAAACCCAGCCGACCCGCATGGAACAACGGCCACAGTGACACGCCCACGATGCTCCACAATATTCCGCTGGCGAAAAACAGCCGGAACGGTTCCGCAGCGAGCCAGCGGAGTCCACCGGTTCGTGTGGTCTTCAGTTTGCGATGCTGGCAGGCGGGAAAGTTCACAATGGATCAGGATCAACACGTGACCGTAGCCAGGGGGCGTGCATGATATCCTGCCAATAGATGCTCATATCTTGCATAGCAAATACACCTTAATCACGAATTAAAATGATGTCGCCTCTGCGGCGGCCGTAAATCCGTCATGATTCCCCGCAACGCAAAATGCGAAGCTTCGTGAGCCATCGTCAAATATTCATCGCATTTTCCAATTCAACGGCCCGTGGGCTGGCTCAGCTTCACCGCCAGTTTCACCGCTTCGTAAAGACTGTTAGGATCGGCTTTGCCCTGCCAGGCGATGTCGCAGGCGGTGCCGTGATCCACACTGGTGCGCACAATAGGCAGGCCGAGCGTCGTATTCACCGCCGAGTCAAACGCCAGCGCCTTGAGCGGAATCAAGGCCTGATCATGATACATGCAGATGAAGGCGTCCGTGCAGCGACGACGCGAGGAAATAAACGCCGTGTCCGGTGGCAGCGGTCCGATTACATCCAAGCCCTGTTTCCGCGCCGCCTCGATGGCCGGCAGGATTATCTCTTCCTCCTCGCGGTTTCCGAACAGACCGTGTTCGCCTGCATGCGGATTCAATCCGCACACCGCAAGTTTCGGCGCGCGCCCGCGAATTTTTCGCACGGCATCGGCGGTCAGCTCGATCACGTCGAGAATGCGCTGCGCGCTGAGCAAAGCGGGAACCTCCTGATAACCGACGTGCACCGTGACCAGGCTGCAATTGAGTTCATCCGAGAAGAACGCCATGCAGGAGCGCTTCGCCTGGGTTTCTTCCGCGAAGATTTCCGTGTGTCCGGGATAATGAATTCCCGCGGCGTGCAGCGCCTCCTTGTTCATCGGCGCGGTGACGACTGCGGCGACCTCGCCAACCTGCGCCGCCCTGATGCTCTCGATCACATAACCGTAGGCCGCTGCACCGGTCGCAGCACTCACGGTGCCGGGCATAAATCCGCTTTGATCGAACCCATGTAAATCCAGCACGGCCGGTGTATCGAGCGTCTTGATGACTTGCGGCCAGTCGAATTGGGCAATGATCCGTTGTGGTGCTGCGATTCCCGCCTCACGAGCGCAGCGAACCAGCACCGCTGCATCACCAAAGATCACCGGCACGCAAATTTCGCGGATCGCCGGATTAGCGAGAAGATGAAGACAGATTTCAGGTCCAACCCCGGCCGGGTCGCCCATCGTGACGGCTAATTTTGGAAGGCTCATGCAGCGGGCTTACCATAGGCGGTTGCGGCAAATATCAACCAGACGAAACCCGCAGCCAGGGTGAGGAGTCATGAAATTAGTATTCAGCATTGATCGCACACGA
>JAIOQF010000017.1 GCA_021413535.1 Verrucomicrobiota bacterium | reverse complement strand
GCGCGCGAGGTGCTCGCCCTCGATCGCGGACGGCACCACCACGTTGAGTTACACCGTGAGCGTGACGCGCACCACTCCGGCGCCCGATGTGGTGACGCAAGCGGCCGACAATGTGAACGCGACGGGCACGAAGCTGCACGGCACGGTCAACGCGAACAACACCAGCACGACGGTGAGCTTCAACTATGGATTGACCACGGCCTACGGCAGCAGTGCCGCCGCCGATGAGACACCTGTAAGCGGCAACAGCGTGACGCCGGTCTCGGCGGTGCTGACAGGGTTGACCCCGTCAACGACCTATCACTACCGCGTGAGCGCGCTGAATGTTGGAGGACTGAGCAACGGTTCGGACGCGACCTTCACCACTCCGAGCAACGTGGCCACGCTTTCCGCTCTCACGTTGAGCGCCGGAACCTTGGATCCGGTTTTTGACAGCGCTACCACAATCTACGCTGCGACAGTGGACAATACTATGGAATCTATCACGGTGACGCCGACTGTGAGTAACTCCGCAGCCACCGTGAAAGTGAACACCGTCGCCGTGACATCCGGCAACGCGAGCGACGCGATCAGCCTCAGTGAAGGGGCCAACGTCATCACCGTCGTCGGAACTGCTGAAGATGGAACCACCACCAAGACTTACACAGTTACGGTTACGCGCGAGGCGCCCGTTGCTCCCGCGCCTGCTTTTGCCGTTGGTGGTGCCCAACCCACGCCGCTTAAAGCACGACTCACCGGCCCCGCGGCCAACGGTGGGGTGCTGCCCGGTGCGAACGTGGCATTCACCTGGGATGCGGGTCAGAGTGTCAGCGAAATTTGGCTGAAAATAGGCAGCACGGAAGGCGGCGCTGATCTTTACGATGCCAGTCAGGGCAGCGCACTCACTCAGAATGTCACTTTGCCGACCGACGGCAGCGACCTCTACGTTTCGCTCCTGTCAAAAATCAACGGATCATGGCTCGCCAACAATTACCTGTATGCCGCCGCCGACACTTCCACCAAGGCGGTGCTCATCACGCCCGCAGATGAATCCACGCTCACAACGGCCGCTGCCGAGTTTTCCTGGAATGACGTAGCAGGTGCCACCGAGTATTGGCTGAGCATTGGAAACACTTCTGGCGGCACTGATGTTTACGATGCCAGCCAGGGCACGGCCTTAAGTCAGACCGTGAATCTGCCGACGGATGGCCGCGAATTGTTCGTCATGCTGAAGACGAAACTCAACGGCGCGTGGACCTCCAGCAGCAGTGTGATCTTCGCCTCGGGCAACGGCGCGCCCGCCGCCGCAAAAATGATCTCACCCGCCGATCACAGCACTTTGAGCGGCACTTCGGTCACGTTCACTTGGGATGCCGGCACGGGTGTTAGTGGATACTGGTTGAGCGTCGGCAGCAGCGCCACCGCCATGGATTTGTTCAGCGCCAGCCAGGGCAGCAATCAAAGCGCAACACTCACCATCCCCGCCGATGGCAGTCCGCTCTACTTCACGCTCTCGTCGCTCATCGATGGCAACTGGCGTTCCAATTTGTATCTCTACGAGGCGGCGGTGCCGCAGTGAATACGGCATTCACAATCCTGTGATGCGGCCATCTGCGTCCACGTCAATGCGTTCTGCTGCGGGGACTTTCGGCAGCGCGGGCATGCGCATGATGGTGCCGCTGAGTGCGACGATGAATCCGGCGCCGTTCGCGATCTCGAAGTCGCGCACTTGGATCTTGAAACCGCGTGGTCGACCGCGCAGCGTTGCGTCGTCCGAGAGCGAGTTTTGGGTTTTGGCCATGCAGATCGGCAGGTCGCCAAAGCCGCATTGGCGGAACACGTCGATGCGATCTTTCGCCAGCGGACTGAGCTCGACGCCGTCCGCGCCGTAGATCTGAGTGGCAATGCTATGGAGCTTTTCTTCTGCACTCTGCTTGTATTCGTAGAGGAACTTCAATGGCGGCGATGATTGCGCGGCGGCCTGCACCACGATCTCAGCGAGCTCACGCGCTCCGTCGCCTCCACTGCCAAAGACATCCGCCGTGGCACAGGCGACACCGCGCTCCGCACAGAAGCGGTGCACAGCTTGCAGTTCATCGTCGCCATCGGTGGCGAAGCGGTTGATTGCTACGACAACTGGTCGACCGAAGAGCGCGGCGCTGTCGAGATGAGCAGCGAGATTTTCCAGGCCGCGTTCCAGCGCTGAAAGATCGGGTTGCTGGAGGTCGGTGAGCAGCATGCCGCCATGCATTTTGAGTGCGCGCACCGTGGCCACGATGACCACCGCATCCGGTGCCAGGCCGGACTGACGACACTTAATGTGCATGAATTTTTCACCGCCGAGATCAAAAGCGAAACCCGCCTCGGTAATCGCGTAATCGGCGTGAGCGAGCGCCATCCGCGTCGCGAGCACGCTGTTGCAGCCGTGGGCGATGTTGGCGAAGGGGCCGCAATGCAGGATGGCAGGAACACCCTCCACCGATTGAACGAGGTTCGGCATTATGGCATCCCTGAGCAAGGCGACCAGGGCACCTGTTACCTTCAGCTCCTTGGCAAAGACGGGTTCGCCCTCATGAGTGAATCCGAGAACGATGCGGTTGATGCGCGTGCGCAGATCGTCGAGTGATTCGGCAAGGCAGAGCGCCGCCATGATCTCCGAGGCCGCAGTGATATCGAAACCCGTGAAGCGCTCAATGGAAACCGGATCGCGGCCGACGCGGATGTGTCGTAACGCGCGGTCGTTGACATCGAGCACGCGCTTCCACAACACATGGATGGGATCCAGCCGGCTGGTGTGATGATAGAGCGCATTGTCCATCACCGCAGTGAGCAGATTGTGCGCGGCCGTGATCGCGTGAAAGTCGCCGGTGAAATGGAGATTGATGGATTCCGCAGGCTGAATGGTGCTTTTGCCACCGCCGGTCGCGCCGCCCTTGCGTCCGAAGACCGGACCCATGCTCGGCTGTCGCAAGGCGAGCGCGACGGATCGGCCGCTTTTTCTGAGACCCTGGGCCAGACCGATGGAGATGGTCGTCTTGCCTTCGCCTGCGGGCGTCGGGGTGATGGCGGAAACGAGGATCAGTTTGCCGCGCTGAGGTTTGCCCTCGAGAGCCTGGAGGGAGATTTTCGCCTTGTCCGTGCCGTGCAAGACGACGTGGTCGCGATGGATGCCGAGTTCGTCAGCTTTGGATGCAATGCTTGCGAGGGATGCCATTTGCCGAAAATAATTTGAGAGTCAGAGTGATTCCGCCTCTGAAGCTTGAGGCATGGCGACTGGACTTTCGCTGTCGGGCGGTATTGCCGCAGCCATGGACTTCACTTCGGCGGGCGATAATAAAGTGGCGCCCTTGAGAAGGCGGCAAAATTCTTTCTTCGTGGCATGATGGTGGCTGCCTTCCTTGATCGTGAGATTCTGCATCAGCTTGTAATCCACGGTCATTCGTTCCAGTTGGACGATCCTGATATATCGTTCCCCTTGCCGCCAAATCTGGTTTTGCTGTAGCTTGGTCATGAGTCAATTACCGCAATCTTTCGGGCTTCGCCAGCGCTGATTGCTACTGGCCGACAGGACCGCCCATCGTGAAGTTCAGCTTGCAGATGGGCAGGCTCCGCTCGAAAACTTCCGCAGCATTCTCAGCAAAACATCCAGCAACTGAACACCATGCCAACTCATCCATCCCCTGAGCACATCATGAAAATAGGAACCGGGTTCTGGGCATCCAAGGTGCTGCTCAGCGCTGTCGAACTCGGGCTTTTCACTGAACTCGCGAAGGAACCGCTCGATTCGGATACTCTGCGCCAGAAGCTGGGATTGCACCCGCGAGCGATGTTGGACTTTCTCGATGCTCTGGTCGCCCTCGGTTTTCTGGAGAGGCACGACGGGAAGTATGGCAACACGCTAGACACCGGCATTTTTCTTGATCGCGGTAAGCCCAGCTACGTCGGCGGGCTGCTGGAGATGGCGAACTCCCGTCTTTATACGGCGTGGGGTTCGCTGACGGAGGCTCTCCGCACCGGGCTTCAGCAAAATGAAGCGAAAACGGGCGGCGACCCGTTTGTCGAACTCTACAGCTCGCCGGAAAGACTGGAGAATTTCCTTCGCGCCATGACCGGCGTCAGCCTCGGCGCGGCGCTGGCGCTGGCACAAAAATTTCCATGGAAGAATTTCCAGACGTTTGTGGATGTTGGTGTCGCCCAAGGCGCTGTGCCGGTAGAAATCGCGCTGGCGCATCCTCACCTTCGAGGGATGGGATACGACCTGCCCGTGGTGCAGCCCGTCTTTGAAAAGTATGCCGCCTCTCGTGGCGTGGCGGAGCGAGTGACTTTTCATCCTGGTGACTTTTTCAAGAATCCGCTGCCGAATGCCGACGTGATCATCATGGGGCACATCCTGCACGACTGGAATCTCGAACAGAAGCGCATGCTGGTGCGCAAGGCTTACGAGGCGCTGCCCGCAGGCGGGGCGTTCGTTGTTTATGAAGCGTTGATCGATGATGACCGCAGCAAGAACGTATTTGGCCTGCTCATGAGTTTGAATATGCTCATTGAGACGCCTGGTGGCTTTGATTACACCGGTGCGGATTGCTGCGGATGGATGAAAGAGGCTGGCTTTCGCGAGACTCGCGTGGAGCACCTTGTCGGACCTGATTCGATGGTGGTCGGGATCAAGTAGGACGTTTCTGATTCAGAAAAGCTGCCTGCCATTCGGATTCATTGAAGCCGTTGAGAGCAACGCCGGTTTTTTCATCAAGGGCGAATGGCCGTTTCACCAGGTTTCCATTTTGCGAGAGAAGTTTGAGCGATTCGGACTGCGGCATGGTGGGCAGGGTGTCCTTCAGCCCGAGTGCGCGGTAGTCGAGTCCGGAGGTATTAAATAAGGCGCGCACTTCGCCACCTCTGGCTTTTAGCATGGTCTGAAGTTCACTTAAGGTTGGCGGGGTCTCGCGAATGGGGGTTTCATGAAACTCGATGTGATGCGACTTGAGCCACTTGAGGGCGTTACGGCAGGTCGAACATCCTTGGTAAACGTAGGCTTTTAGCATAAGGTCGATTGGCGGGAATCACCACATCATGCGCTGGCGCGTCCCGAATTCCAGCGGATGTTGGTCTGATGTCCGCTGCTCAATTCGATAATCTGCTGGCCCGGCGCGAACCGCTTCTCGCGCTGGCACCGATGCAAGATGTCACCACGCTGGTGTTCTGGCGGCTGATGGCCCGCTACGGCGGGGCGGACGTTTATTTCACCGAATACTTTCGTGTCCATGCGGATTCCAAGCTTGATAAGCCGATCCTGGCTTCGATCACACAGAATCCAACCGGCCGTCCGGTGGTGGCGCAGATGATCGGCAACGATATTCCGGCACTGGTGCGCAGCGCGAAGGAATTGCAGGAGCATCCGGTCGCGGCCATTGATCTGAACCTGGGCTGTCCGGCACCGATCGTGTATCGCAAATGCGCGGGTGGGGGACTGCTGCGCGATTTACCCCTCGTGGACTCTATTCTCGGTGCATTGCGGGATGCGATACCTGGGAAGTTTACGGTGAAAACGCGGATTGGATTTGATGATGAACGCACGTTCGATGTGCTGCTACCGATTTTTGCGAAGCATGCCATTGACCTGCTGACGGTGCATGGTCGGACCGTGAAGCAGATGTATCGCGAAGGGGTGCGCTATGATCTCATCGCCCGGGCCGCAGCGGAAATGAAATGTCCAGTGCTGGCGAATGGGAATGTGTCTTCTGCTGCCGTGGCCCGGGATATCCTTCGTGACACTGTCGCTCGCGGGCTGATGATCGGTCGCGGTGCGATTCGTAATCCGTGGATCTTTGATCAATTCCGCGTGCTGCAGCTTGGCGGGATGCCTTTTATTCCCAGCGGCCGCGATGTGCTGGATTACATCAACGTGCTTCATGAATCCGTGACCGAGCCTGGCTCGCCGGAAAGCTCGCGGATCAATCGCTTGAAGAAATATCTCAACTTCATCGGCGACGGAGTGGAGCCCAGCGGCGCATTCCTTCAC
Source organism: Verrucomicrobiota bacterium (assembly GCA_021413535.1). Lineage (GTDB taxonomy): Bacteria > Verrucomicrobiota > Verrucomicrobiia > Verrucomicrobiales > Verrucomicrobiaceae > VFKE01. The sequence continues at coordinate 2,924 of JAIOQF010000017.1, read as the reverse complement.
GCCATTCGTCGCGCGAGCACGGAAGATGGATTTTTTAGCATCTGCCGGGAGCATCTGGATCACGATGATCCAATGCCGCTGGAACCCTTTGCGAAAGTATTGGAGCCGGCCATTCCGTCGTGATCGGGGCAGGGGAGTGAAGTGTCACGCCCAACTGCTTCGAATCATCATCAGGCCGTGATCTGTCTCTATGAGATCTTCACATCTCCGCTGCCGTCAATCGTTCCCAGCACCACGGCACCTTCGCCACAGGCCAGCGCCTTGTCCGCATCTTCAGGGCCGACGATAGCCACCCAGCCAAAGCCCATGTTGAAGGTGTGAATGGCGTCCTTGGAATCCACATGCGCCAATATTTTCTGCACCACATCATTGTTCCAGCGCGGCAGCTTGAGCTCTGCACCGTGTTTGCCGAATACCAAAAGGCGGCCCAGATTCTCCGGGAGTCCGCCGCCGGTGACATGCGACATCGCCCGGAGCGATGGCACGTTCTTGCGCAAATTGCTGGACTCTACGTGGTAGAGCCTAGTGGGCAGAAGCAGCGTGCGATATTCGTCGGCAGTAAGTTCGATTTTCTCGGCCTCGATGACACGGCGCACCAGGCTGAATCCGTTGGCGTGGAAACCCGCGCTGGGAAAGCCAACCAGCACGTCGCCTCGCTGGATGGTGGTTGGGTCAATCAGATCCTTTTTTTCCGCTGCTCCGATGGCAAATCCGCTCAACTCGATTACACCCTCGGCCACCATGCCGGGCATCTCCGCAGTTTCACCACCGGCGAGAATGCAGCCGCAAGCTTCAAGGTATTCCACCATGCCGGCGATGCAGCGCGTGATCTTGTCTTTATCCAGCCGACCGATGCCCACGTAATCAAGAAACAGAATCGGATCCGCGCCGGTGGTCAGAACGTCGTTCACATTCATGGCCACCAGATCCTTGCCTGCGGCTTCCAGCAAATCGTGCTTCAGCAGGAGTTCAATCTTGGTGCCCACGCCGTCGCAGCCGGTGACGATCACGGGATGCTTGTAGGCACCGAGGTCGTAGGCGGCGGCAAAAAGTCCGAACGCACCCGCGAGTTGACGCTGTTTCTGTGTGCGCTTTACGAGTTGCCCGATATCGCCAACGAGCGATGCGGCTTCACGGATGTCTACCCCGGCCTGCTTGTAGGTGTGACCTTCGGCGGGCGCGGCGCTGTCGTGTTTGGATGATTCTGTGTAAAAGGAAGTGGCGTCGTCTGGCATGGGGCCGTCAGAATGGCTCATCGTGTGGCGAGTGCAAGTCTGCTTGTATTTTTCATGACGCGGGATCAGGGCTGGTTCGCCATTATTTGAGTTGATGAGCCAGGCTTAGTGCCAAAGGCATGCTTTACGTAAACCTGCGCACATGTATTCCTCACCCCATCGCCGAGCGCAGCGACTTGAACATATAATAGCCCCAGCCCCATTTTGAATCGCCTTTCCAGTCGGGATCATAATGCTGCTGTTTCTGAATGAAGCGCTCGGGATGCGGCATCAGGCCGAACACGCGCCCCGTTTCATCTTGCAGGCCCGCGATTTTGTGGGTGCTTCCATTGACATTGTCTCCATAGAGCAAGGCAGCCCGGCCGTTCTCCACATAGTCCGCCGCTTCCTTGCCCGCAGTGACGAAGCGGCCTTCCGCATGTGCGATGGGAAGCTCGAAGTCATCAGGCAGTTCATCGAGATACGGGCTGCTGCCGTTCTTGGTGAGCTTCACCCAGCGGCAGATGAATCGGCCCGTGGTATTGTGAATTAAGCTGCCTGCGGGAAGAAGTCCGAGCTGTGTCAGGATTTGAAATCCGTTGCAGATCCCCAGCGCGTAACCGCCACGGCTGATAAAGTTTTTCAGTCCATCACCGAGCTTTGAAAGCGTAGTCAGTTTCGCGAAGCGCCCTGACATCACATAGTCGCCATAGCTGAAGCCACCGGCAAAAACGATCAGCTGCACATCATCGAGCAAGCGGGTTTCCAATAACGCGCTGGGCAACACCCGCGTCTCGAATCCGACGGATTGCAAAGCGCGTGCGGTTTCAGCATCGCAGTTGGTTCCAGGAAATTTCAGGATGAGAGCTTGGGGATGGGCGGGCATGAATAAAAGCTTTTCGTCTAAAAGTTCAGGAATGGCGAGCAAATATTGCTCAATTGGAATCGACTAGAGAGTGGCACAGATTTGCTGGGAGCGCTGGCACTCCTGCCGACTAGTATTCCAATGCCGCCATGGGTGGCGGCGCTTCCGGCCCATGATTACGCAAAAAGCTCGGTGATCGCCTTGCCCTTGTCACCGACGGTGAAGGGACGACCGGAGGGAGACATGACCGCTTGAGCAATCGGCAGGCCCATGGCGGCACCGATGGTGGCGATGAAGTCCGGCACGGTGACTTGCTTGTCGGTGACTTCCTTGCCCTCCTTGTCAGTGGAGCCGTGAACGTAGCCGCCCTTGATGCCGCCGCCTGCGAAGACGGTGGAAAAGGCTTTCGGATAGTGATCGCGCCCGCCGTTTTCATTGATGCGTGGTGTGCGACCAAACTCGGAACCCATGACGATGAGAGTGGAGTCGAGGAGGCCTTTGTTTTTTAGATCGGTGATGAGAGCAGCAAAGCCCTTGTCCATCTCCGCACCGGTGCGGTTCATGCCCTGATCCACGCCAGAATGCATGTCCCAGCCGCCGAGGCGGACTTCGACAAAGCGCACTCCGCTCTGGATAAGCCGGGAGGCCAGCATGCAGCCCTTGGAAAATCCGCCGCTGCCGTAGAGTTCCTTCGTGGCACTGTCTACTTTTGCCAAACTAAACGCCTGAAGATCACTGCTGGTCAGGAGGTTCATCGTTTCATCATAGAACTCGGTGTAGGCCTTGACATCGCCGCGCTTAAATTTCTGACGGAAGGTCGAATCGAATTCGTTCATCAGCGAGAT
>JAIOQF010000267.1 GCA_021413535.1 Verrucomicrobiota bacterium | reverse complement strand
GGGCTGGGTGAGAAACCTGCCGGACGGACGCGTGGAACTGCAGGCAATGTCATGCGACAACGACGAGCTGGAGGAGTTTCTCACGGCGGTGCAGGACAGCTCGCTGGGAGGAAACATCAGAGAATCGGCCGTGCAATCCATCCCGGAGCTTGCAGGCGTCAAAGGATTCACCATCGTGCACTGAACAACACCCTGATCCAGTTGCCGACGGATCAGTTGCAAAAAATCATGATCGAAGAAAAAAAACAGTCCAAGAGCGAATCGCCAAAAGCTGTTTCGGTGGAGAATCTCACGAAGATTTTTCAAGGGGCGATGGGCCGCAAGCCACTGACCGCTGTGCGGGAGCTGTCATTCAACGTCGCCCCCGGTGAAGTCTATGGATTGATCGGCCCGAACGGTTGCGGCAAGTCCACCACCATGAAAGTGATGCTCGGCTTGCTGAAGCCGACCGTGGGCAGCGCGAGCGTCTTCGGTCACGACAGTGATGCCGTCGCCAGCCGGCACGACGTTGGCTTCCTTCCCGAGAACCCGTATTTCTACAAGCATCTTACCGGTCGCGAGACGCTGCGATTTTTCGGGAAGCTCTGTGGACTGGGCGGCAGCGAGCTGAGAGATCGCGCCGATGCCATGCTGGACCTGACTGGGCTGAAAAATGCTGCGGACCGACGCGTGGGTGGTTACTCCAAGGGAATGCTCCAGCGCATCGGACTGGCCCAGGCCTTAATCCACGAGCCTCGCTTATTGATCCTCGATGAACCGACGGCTGGCGTGGATCCTGCGGGTTCACGTCGCATCCGGGATCTCATCTTGGAATTAAAAGCACGCGGCATTACCTTCGTCGTCACCTCTCATCTCCTGGAACAGATGCAGGAAGTCTGCGACCGCGTCGGCATCATGTCGCAGGGTCGCATGGTTCGGGAAGGCCGGCTGGAAGACCTGATCTCCGTGGAAAATCAGACGGAAATTATCATCGAGGGTGCGAGCGCAGAACAACTCGCCCAAGTCCGCGCGATCTTCGCTGGCAGCAGCGGCGCAAAAATCATGTCACTCGGAAAACCGCGCACCACACTGGAGCGGCTCTTTCTGGAAACCACAGTTCAAACGGGAGACGAGGAATGAGCAGCACACTAAAAAGTTCGCCGCGGAAATACCGCGCCTTCTCTCCAGCGCGAGTTTGGGCGCTGGCAACAAATACAGTGACGCAACTGGTGCGCATGAAGATTCTTTTCCTGCTCCTGCTCTTCGTTGTCATCGTGGTGGCCGCCGCCTTCGCGTTCCCAACACGCAGCCCGGAACAGCAGCTTAAGCTATTGAAGGACGTAGTCTTCGGCGCGCTGCAAGTCTTCTCCATCGTCATGGCAATCTCAGCAACCGCGCTGCTGCTGCCCCGGGACGTGGAGGATCGCACCCTCTACACCATCCTGAGCAAGCCGGTGCCACGGCACGAATATCTCGTGGGTAAACTGCTCGGCGTTCTGCTGCTGATTGGCGGCGGGCTCTTGTTCATGGATGTCTTCTTCAGTGGCGTGCTCTGGTTAAAACAAACGATGATTACTGCGGCTAATATCGAGGCGCTCAAGTCGGAGCAGAGCGACACTCCGGAAAACATTGCAGCGGTCAGGGCGCTCATTGCTCATCAAGGATTGACTTGGAATCTTCATGCCGGCGTGTGGTGTGTCTTTCTCAAAGCCGCCGTTGTGGCCTCGCTCGCGCTGTTGATGTCCTGCATTGCGACTTCGACTCTGTTCACCATCCTCGTGAGTTTCTGCTTCACCATCGCCGGCCAGGGACAGGGCCTGTTGCGATCTTTCGTGTTCAAGAGCCTGCCGGTGACCTGGAAAAAAATCTGCTCCTTTGTGCTCGCCCTGCTGCTGCCCGACCTCGGGCTTTTCGACCAGGTGCAGGCCGTGATCGAAGGAAACTCGATCCCGCTGGCGACACTCGCAGAAACCACCGGATTTGCCGCGGCCTATGTCGTCCTCTACGCCGGAGTGGCGCACCTTATTTTCTCGGAAAAAGAATTGTGAAACTCAATCGTAAAGCTGCCGCAGTAATTTTGTTCGTCGTGGCGGGAGCGGTGAAGCTTCCCCTCGAAGAACGATTCTCAAACAAGCTGCGCGCAAGTGGACTGCTGCAAATGCCCGTCGGCATGGAAGCACGCGAAAGCCTCGGACAAATGGGATTCGCTGCGTCACTGGGTGGATTGCGTTCACTGGTCGCCAGCATCACTTACTTGCAAGCCTACTCCGCATTCGAGGACACCGACTGGGGCAAAGTTGATTCACTGATGACGGTCACCACGCGACTCCAGCCGCGCGAAGTATCCTATTGGGACGAAGCCTCCTGGCACCAAGCCTACAACGCCGCCTCATCCTATCAGCGCGATGATAAACTGCGGGCGGCGCTTCGCAGCAAACTCTATCGCGATCATGTCGAACGCGGCGTGGAAATTCTTCAAGAAGGACTGCGCTTTCTCCCAGACAATCCCAAGCTCTTGATCAAGCTGGGGACAATCTATGCCGAGCGCCTGCAACAGCCGCAGCCGCGCAAGGCTGCAGAAATGTTTCTGCGTGCCTTCCAAAACGGTGCGAACAACTTTTATGAACGAAGAGCAGCCTATGAACTCTTTAAGCTGAACGAGCACGAGACCGACCTGCAGGCCTATGAAATCATGAAGCGCTATTATGATCAGGGCATGAAAATGAAAAGCTCCACCATCATGCACAATTTGCCGATCCTCGAAGAACGACTGGGCATCCCGCCGGAACAGCGAGTCAAAGCCCAGGAGCGCGATGATCCACTGAAAGCGCCGAATGTTCAGCCACGTCTCCCGCAATCGTAAAAGCCGTGACGATCTCATTGCCCTATTGAATGCTCCATGCACCGGCATGGAATTGTTGCCAATTATTCAACCATGCGATCGATTCTTCGCGCAACGGCGAAATCCAGTTCCGTGAGCCCACCCTTGCTATGGGTGCTGAGCCGGAGAGTGACCTTGCGCCAGCCAATGCGAATGTCGGGATGATGATTAACCTCCTCCGCAATACGCGCGACTTCGCCAACAAAATTAATCCCGGCCATGTAGCTTGGGAAACTCAAGTTGCACACAATCTCTCCACCTTCACGCTGCCATCCGGGGACGGATACCAGTTCATGAGTGATATCAGTTTCAGATAAGAGGACAGGCATGACACAGGATGCCACGCCGCAGATGGTGGGCGCAACCTTTTTGTCTTGCAAGCCCTGCACCGCCGCCTATAGAAACCATCCCGCCACGCGCCGTGCGCGGCCTTGTTTTATCCGACCAAATCCAACCAACTATCGTCATGGGCCACATCTATAACAATATCGTCGAAACCGTGGGCCGCACCCCGCTGGTCAAACTCAACCGCATCCCAGCCAGCGCAGGCATCGATCCCAGCACTGTCATTGCGCTGAAGTGTGAATTCTTCAATCCGCTCGGCTCCGTAAAAGACCGCATCGGGATGTCCATGATCGAAGACGCGGAAAAGCGCGGCATTTTGAAGAAAGACACCCTGATCGTGGAGCCCACCAGCGGCAACACTGGCATCGCACTCGCTTTCGTCGCTGCAGCAAAAGGATACAAAATCATCCTGACCATGCCGGAAACCATGTCGCTGGAACGCCGCACGCTCCTGGCCATGCTCGGCGCGGAACTGGTGCTCACCCCTGGCGCACAAGGCATGAAGGGCGCGATCGCCAAGGCAGAAGAAATTGTCAAGAACACCCCCGGTGCGTGGATGCCGCAGCAGTTCGAGAATCCCGCCAATCCAGACATCCACAAGCAGACTACCGCCGAGGAAATCTGGGCGGACACAGATGGCAAAGTGGACTTCGTCATCTCAGCCGTGGGCACCGGCGGCACCATCTCGGGTTGCTATGAAGTCATCAAGCCCCGCAAAGCCAGCTTCCAAGCCATCGCTGTAGAACCAGAAGCATCGCCGGTCATCAATCAGACGCTGGCCGGCCAGCCCGTGCAACCAGGACCGCACAAGATTCAGGGAACCGGCGCGGGCTTCGTGCCGAAGAACCTCCATCTCAAAGACGAAGCAGGCAATGCACAGATCACCGAGTGCATCAAGGTCTCAAATGACGACGCTTTCGCCATGGCCCGCCGCTTGGCCAAGGAGGAAGGCATCCTCGTGGGCATCAGCACCGGAGCCAATGTAGTGGCTGCGTTGCAAGTCGCCGCGCGTCCTGAGAACAAGGGCAAGATCATCGTCACCATCGCCTGCTCCACCGGCGAACGTTATCTGTCCACCGCGCTCGCTGACGAAGCACGCGCGAAAGTCGGAGCCTAAATATCACAACTGGACACCATCATGTCAGACGCAAAAGCCATTCACGCAGTCCCAACCGATCCACCTGTTGCATTGAGTGCGGAAAGCCGCATCGAGAGATTCCTCGAGGAAAACTTCAAAAAAGTCGTGCTCGCTCTCCTGCTGGTGGTAGCACTGCTGGCCGGCTGGTTTACATCACGACATTTCACCGCGCAGCGCAATCTTGAAGCAGCCGAGAAGTTCTCGTCTTCGACCAGTGTGGAGGAATGCGATGTCGTAATCCAGAAATATCCCGGCAGCACCGCTGCGGGCAACGCGCTTCTGCAAAAAGCCGATCTGCTCTGGCAGCAGGGAAAAAAGCAATCGTCCATCGACACCCTTCAGGAGTTTCTCAAGACCATGTCCGCGCATAGCCTGCGCGCCTCCACCACCATCGCTCTCGGCACCAAGCAGGCGGCGATGGGTGACAAGGACGCGGCCCGCGCGACCTTCGAAACGTTTCTCAAAAACAGTCCGCAAGACGAACTGGCACCTGCCGCAGACATCCAACTGGGCGACCTCCTCTGGCAGGATGGCAAGGATGCTGAGGCCAAAAAACACTACGACTCCTTGCTCCAAAAATATCCCGGCAAGATGGCGATGTTCACTCAATCGCTCGATGAGCGCCTGCAATTGATGGGCTCGGCACTTCCACAAATTGAAGTCGCCGGACCACCCCCAGCCCCCAAGCCAGCACCGCCTGTCTTGGAGCCACCGCAGATCACCGCGCCTCAGTTGCTGCCTCCCGACGCCACTCCCCTTCCCGCTCCTTCTCCAACGGCAACTCCTCCTCCAGCGCAGACTCCCGATCCGGCCCCGGTTAAACCAATATCCAAGCCCAAGCCTTGATGGCTCACCGCAGCTCTAACGGCTGCCTGCATCACTTGCGGATGAGCACCGGTTTGGCTGGAACTACGCTGGGAAGCACGGTCTTCCCCGTTTCTCGCATCACGACACGTGATCGACAGCCGTCAACCATCGCGCCAAACAGAAGCAGGGCGAGAATGCAGACGATCAGCCGACGTTCTTCAGAAGAGAGCATGAAAACTATCTGGGATCAAAAATCTGTAAGCAGTAGGCAGTCTATCCTTCTCTTTGCAAGACTATTTGCCAGGTGAACATCTTCACCTGACACCCAGATTGCTGGCGTCAGCAGCTGTCCACTTGGCGCTTTTCACATCCGGCTTCCTCGCTACAATCAACCCTCCGCATTTAACATGACCACCGCATCTGAAACTCCCCATCTCGACTTCATCCGCGAGATCGTCGCCGCCGATGTCAGCGCCGGAAAGAATGGCGGCATGGTCGTCACCCGCTTCCCGCCAGAGCCAAACGGTTATCTGCATATCGGCCACGCGAAGTCCATCTGCCTGAATTTTGGCATCGCTCAAGAGCACGCGCCCAGCTCGCGCTGCCATCTGCGCTTTGATGATACCAATCCCACCAAGGAAGAAACCGAATACGTCGATTCCATCATCGAAGATGTGAAATGGCTCGGCTTCGACTGGGACGATCATCTCTTCTACGCCAGTGATTACTTTGAGAAGCTCTACAATTTTGCGGAGCAGCTCATCAACAAGGGCCTGGCCTTTGTCTGCGACCTGAATGCAGATCAAATGCGCGCACATCGTGGCACCCTAACGGAACCGGGCAGGAACAGTCCGTTTCGCGAACGAAGCGTTTCAGAAAATCTCGATCTCTTTCACGATCCGGTCATCTACCGGATCCTGCATGCCGACCATCACCGCACCGGCAGCGCGTGGTGCATCTACCCGATGTATGACTACGCGCATCCACTGAGCGATGCGATTGAAGGCATCACCCATTCCATCTGCACACTGGAGTTCGAAGATCACCGCCCGCTCTACGACTGGCTGGTGGATCACATTGACGGACTTCCCAGCCGGCCGATTCAGCGCGAATTTTCACGGCTGAATCTCAACTGGACCATCATGAGCAAACGCAAGCTCCTGCGGCTCGTGAAAGAAAATCACGTCAGCGGCTGGGACGATCCGCGCATGCCCACGCTCAGCGGTCTCCGTCGTCGCGGCTATACGCCCGAGTCCATCCGTGCGTTCTGCAAAGGTATCGGTGTCACCAAATTCAACGCTCAGACCGACATGGGCGTGCTGGAAAACGCGGTGCGTGAGGATTTGAACAAGACAGTGGAACGCCGCATGGCCGTGCTCCGTCCGCTCAAGCTCGTCATCGAAAACTATCCGGAAGACTACACCGAGGAGATCGAGGTGATTAACAACCCTGAAGACCCCGCCGCCGGCACCCGCAAGCTGCCGCTCGGTCGCGAAGTCTTCGTCGAGCGCGATGACTTTGCCGAGGTTCCACCGAAGGACTGGCGTCGGTTCACCCTAGGCGCGGAAGTCCGCCTGACCAATGCGTTCTGCGTCATCTGCACCGATGTCATCAAGGATTCGGCTGGAAATGTGATTGAACTGCGCTGCACCTATGATGAAACAACGCGCCACGGAAAGAATCCCGAAGGCCGTGCCAAAGTGAAAGCCGCAGTCCACTGGGTCTCGGCACGTCACGCCGTCAGCGCTTCGGTGCGCATGTATGACCGGCTTTTCACGGTCGACAATCCCGAGGCCGCCGCGGGTGACGACGGCGACTTCACCAGTTTTATCAATCCAAAATCATTGGAAGTAATCGAGAATGCTAAACTCGAAACGTCACTGGCCGGGGCTGATCCGGGACAACGGTTTCAGTTTGTCCGCATCGGTTATTTCATCGCGGACGCGAAGGATTCACTGCCCGGCAAACCCGTGTTCAACCGTGTGGTGACGATGAAGGACGGTTATGCGAAACAGGGGAAGTGAGAAACTAACTCACCCCTCAAACAACTCCGCATACTGCCGCTCCGCGAACTCTTGCGCGAGACGCTGAATCTCGGCGGGGTCGGATTCGCGCAATGCTTGCTCAACCAACTGACGGCACTGGACGCTGTCCAGTTTACGGATGGCATGCTTGATCTTTGCGACCTGACTTGATGCGGCGCTCAGTTCATCAAGCCCGAGTCCAATAAGAAGCGGAGTGACAGCAATATCGCCGGCCATCTCCCCGCAGAGACCGGTCCAGATGCCGGCGTGATGCGCGGCATCCACCACCATTTTGATAAGACGCAAAATTGCGGGATGAGTCGGCTGATAAAGTCCGCTGACCCGCTCGTTCACGCGGTCCACCGCAAGGGCATATTGTGTCAAATCGTTGGTGCCGATGCTAAAGAAATCGACATGCGGCGCAATCAAATCCGCGATGGCTGCAGCACTGGGGACTTCAATCATGGTGCCGACTTGCACCCGCTCTGGAATGCGAACGCGCGCAGCCTGAAGTTCGGCGCGGCATTCAACCAGCAGACGATTGGCTGCGATGACTTCATGCACGCCCGAGACCATGGGATACATGATGCCGACATTCCCATGCGCTCCAGCTCGGAGAATCGCGCGGAGTTGTTGTTTGAAAATATCGCTCTTGGCCAGTGAGACGCGAATACCTCTCCAGCCCAAAAATGGATTCTGCTCGGTCTCGCCGCTGAGAGCAGCATCGATTTTATCGCCCCCGACATCGAGCGTGCGAAAGATGACCAAGGCTGGCGCGAGCCCCTTCACGATTCGCGAGTAGATCTTGGCGAGCTGATCCTCTGTGGCATCAGGCGTTTCCAGGTGAATGAATTCCGTGCGGAAAAGTCCGACGCCCTCCGCACCACAGGCGCGAATGTGTTCCAGCTCCTCGGTGAACTCGGCGTTCGCTGCCACGGTAATGCGAGTGCCATCGAGCGTGACGGCGGGTTCACTGGATTCGGCAAGGAGTCGCGCCTCCCGCTTATCGGCGAGACGCTGGCGTTTGCGATAGTCAGCCAGAGTCCGGGCCGAAGGATGGATGATGAAGAGTCCTTCATCGCCGTCGATCAATACCTCATCGCCGTGATGCAAGCTTTCGAGAAGCCCATGCAACCTGACGACCGCAGGAAAACCAAGCGAACGGGCCATGATGGCCGTATGCGAAGTGCGGCTGCCGAGCTCGATGGCGAAGCCGAGCACCTTGGTGCGATCAAGCTGCGCAGTCTCTGTGGGTGTCAGATCATGGGCAACGAAGATGGCTGGATGTCCAACATGCACATGAGCCACCGCCTCCCCCCGGAGATGCCTCATGACTCGCTGTGCGACATCGCGAATGTCGAGTGCCCGCTCCCGGAGGTAATCGTCAGGCATCCGGTTGAAGGCCTCCATGCATTCCCGCGCGATGCAGTAGTAGGCGGTCTCCGCGTCTTCATGCTTATCGCGGATGCAGGTTTCTACCTTGCCGGTCACGAGCGGGTCGTCGAGAACCATCAGGTGCATTTCCAGAATGTCGCGCGCATTTCGATCCGCCCTCTTTTCGAGGCTGGCGACCATCTCCTTGAGGTCGCGGCGCGAAGCATCGAGCGCGGTGTGAAAACGTTTCAGCTCAGCCGTGACTTCGCGCGCGGAAATTTTTCTTTCCACAGGCTCATCGAAATTTCCACCGATGAACTGGACAATGCCGTGGGCAACGCCCTCCGATGCCGGAGTGCCACGGAGTATCCGTTCCTGTTTCGCGGGTGACTTGGGCATTAAATATGGGTGAGCGTCTCGAACCTCTGGCGGCCTTCCAGCGGGAAGGATTCTATGCATCCAAGCAGGTTCACTCCCCGTCGTCAAACCCGCACTGGATCAGTTCGCCGAGTTCTTTCATGGCATCCTCGGCGTCGTGTCCGTCGGTGGTGATGAGCAGCTTCGCGCCCTGGCCCGCCGCCAGCATCATGAGTCCCATGATGCTCTTACCGTTCACCTGCTCGTCGTCCTTCTCCACCCACACGTCGCACTGATAGCGGTTGGCGCGTTTGACGAACTGCGCCGCCGGCCGGGCATGCATGCCCATTTTGTTGACGATGGAGAATTCTTTGGAGCAGGTCATGGGCGGGGTGGCATCATCCTAATTGATCATCAGCCATTTTTTTCAAGAGCCTTTGATTAAATTCGACAGCGCTGTGATAGCCGAAGCTGCGCAGTTTATGGTTCAGCGCAGCTATTTCAATCAGACTGGCCACATCGCGACCTGCCACCACAGGGACGCGCAACAACGGGATCGGCTTGCCCATGATGTCAGCCTTGTGCGCTGAGGTATCGAATCGTTCGA
>JAIOQF010000329.1 GCA_021413535.1 Verrucomicrobiota bacterium | reverse complement strand
CCAGAATGGCCCGGACATCGTCATCGCGCAGCAGCGGCGCGCAATCTCTGACCTCTTCAAGGATGCTCTTGTCCGGATCGAGCGTGTCTCCTCGATGCTGCGAGAAGTAACCGAGCTTGGCATGGGTGCCGAGCCGGCGCTCGCCCTTCTGAAACGGCACCACGCCGGCCATGATTTTGAGCAGTGTAGATTTTCCAGCGCCGTTGGGCCCAATCAACACCGTGCGTTCACCGCGCTCGACATCGAGATCAAGATTCTCATATACTTTCTTCTCGCCGTAAGCCTGGTGGATGCCGGTCAATCCAATCACACGCTGGCCGCTGCGTTGCGGCTGCGGAAAGTTGAAGCGGAAAGCTTTGCGCAGCGGGCGCGGCTTTTCCAGCTTGTCCATTTTCGCGATCTGCTTCTCGCGGCTCTGTGCCTGCGCTGCTTTGGATGCGACGGAACGGAAGCGGTCCACAAACTCCTGCATGTGCTCGATCTCGCGCTGCTGGTTCTTGTAGGCCTGCATGGCCTGCTCATGCTTTTCCTCGCATTGACGGAGGTAATCGCTGAAGTTCCCCACGTAGGCCGTGAGCTGGCCTTCATCCACTTCATAGACATTGCTGATCAGCTCATCCATGAAATCGCGGTCGTGGGAAATAAGCAGGATCGCACCCGGATAGTTCTTCAAGTAATTTCGGAACCACATCAGCGCCATGAGATCGAGATGGTTCGTCGGCTCATCGAGCAGCAGCAAATCAGGCTCGACCACCAGCAGCCGGGCCAGATGGGCGCGCATGACCCAGCCGCCGCTGAACTCGCGCGCAGCGCGGTCGAAGTCCGCCTCTTTGAATCCGATGCCACGAAGAATTTTTTTCGCCTTGGCTTCGGCCTGCGGGTTGTTCAGCGCATCGTGCTGTGAGTGTGCCTCGTTGTATTCCGCCGACGCCACATCCCCCTTGTCCTCGAATTCTTTGAGCACGGCTTCGAGCCGCTCGATCTCGCCCGCCTTGCCCGTGGCCACATCGAGAATGGACTCCTTGCCCGTCGGCTCGCTCTCCTGCCGCAAGTGGCCGACCGTTGACCACTCGTCGCGCTCGATCTCGCCCGAGTCAGGCGTGTCGGCTTTGAGGATCAATGAAAACAGCGTGGACTTGCCCGCGCCGTTGGGTCCCACCAGCGCCACCCGGTCGCCATAATTGACCGTCATGTTCGCGTCCTTGAAGAGAACGCGGTTGTTAAAGGCCTTGGTGACTTTGCGGAGGGTAAGCATGAACTTGGGGGCTTGCATCATAGCACCGGAATGTCTCCTCAACAGCAGTTTTCTTTGAGTTTCGACCCGATCTGCGCTTGGTTGACTACTCTCCTCTCTAACCCGAGCACGATGCACTACATCTCGACCCGAGGCCAATCCCGCCCCTGCACTTTCTCCGAAGCTGTCGAAGCCGGACTCGCACCGGATGGCGGACTCTTTCTCCCAGACTCCTGGCCTGACATCAGCGGAAAACTTTCAGCCTGGGAAAAACTCAGCTACCCAGAACTCGCCGCGGAATTCCTCCAGTTGTTCGCGCCGGAAATCTCCAGCACAGAATGGCATGAATTGACCCGCAAAGCCTATGCGAAATTCGACGCGCCGGAGATCGCGCCGCTGCGCAAGCTCACCGAGCGAACCTACATCCTCGAGCTGTTTCACGGACCAACGCTTGCGTTCAAGGATTTTGCACTGCAGCTGTTGGGCCTGCTCTATGAGCGTCAGGCGGAACGCAGCGGAAAACATCTGGCTGTTCTCGGGGCGACTTCGGGCGACACCGGCAGCGCAGCGATTCACGGTTGTCTCGGACAAGATGGGATCAAGATTTTCATTCTCTATCCCGCAGGTCGTGTGGCTCCGCTTCAAGAGCGCCAGATGGCCTGCACCGGAGCTGATAACGTCTTTGCCATTCCAGTGCCCGGCACCTTCGATGACGCCCAGGGCATGGTGAAGGAAATTTTTGGCGATGCAGAATTTGCCGCCAAATACAATCTGTCCGCCGTCAACTCGATCAACATCGCCCGCGTTCTCGCCCAATGCGTCTATTACATCTGGGCCTGGTTGCGACTTCCTCCGGCAGCGCGCGTGAACGTGGAGTTCGTCGTGCCAACCGGGAACTTCGGCAATGTCCTCGCCGGCTGGCTCGCCCAGCGCATGGGGCTGCCCGTGGGATCATTCCGTGTGGCCACGAATAAAAATGACATCCTTCACCGCTTCTTCACCAGCGGCGAATATCATACCGCCAACGTTCAGCCCAGCCACGCACCCAGCATGGACATTCAGGCTGCATCAAATTTTGAGCGGTTCCTCTACTTCCTCCTCGATCAAGATGCCACCCGCGTTCGGGAAGTGATGGCACAAATGAAATTAGGACTGCCCGTCGCGCTACCAAAACCAGTGACTTCATTGCGCGCCACTCGCATGGAT
>JAIOQF010000016.1 GCA_021413535.1 Verrucomicrobiota bacterium | reverse complement strand
CCAACAAGATTCCCAACAGCATTTTTGTCGCCTTGCACTTTAATTCCGGACGGAGCGAGGCCACTGGCATCGAGACTTACGCGCTCAGTCCGCAGGGAAGTTCCTCGGACTATGGAGCGCGTGCAGTTGATGGTTCCGCCTTCAACGGAAACCAGCGCGACTCGGAAAACATCGCCCTGGCCACCGCGATCCATGCATCGGTGGTGCATCACTTCAAGATGGTGGACCGCGGCGTCAAACGCGCGCGCTGGTATGTGCTCACCGGACTGGAGCGGCCCGGCATTCTTTTTGAAGGCGGATTCGTCACCAACCCGAACGACGCCCGGCTCATCGCAGCCGAAAATTTCCGCAAGGAACTGGCCCACACCATTGGTGACGCGATATCCAACTACCGCCGGGCTCTCAAGCCGTCCGCAAAATAGGCGCAGCTTTGGGCGTGGAAAATCGCTCGCCAGAATGCGATTATTGGGCCATAATAGGCGCTCATTTCAGGGCAGGGGGAGTTCCTTGACCCGCCGCTCATCCACACGCGTATCACTTAACTCATGCGATCCCTCTTTCGAAACATCGGCATCATGCTCCACCAATGGTGGGATACTGACTATCATCCAGAAGGCGTTGAAACCGTGCGCGCCAAGGAGGACAAGGTCGCGGTCAGTCGCACCATCCCCTTCATCCTGCTGCACCTGAGCTGTCTGCTGGTCTTCGTGGTCAGCTTCAGCTGGTTTGCCGTTGGCGTAGCCGTGTTCCTCTATCTGGTGCGCATGTTCGCTATCACTGCGTTCTATCACCGCTACTTCTCGCACCGCGCCTTCCGCACTTCGCGCTTCATGCAGTTCATCATCGCCGTCTGGGGAAATACCTCCATGCAGCGCGGCCCGCTCTGGTGGGCCTCCGTCCATCGGCATCACCATCAGCACTCGGACGAAGAGGTGGACGTCCATTCGCCGGTGCATCACGGGTTTTTCTGGTCGCACATCGGCTGGATCACCAGCCAGCGAAATTTCCCCACGGACTATAGCAAGGTGAAAGACCTCGCGAAATTTCCCGAATTGGTCTTCCTCAACCGCCACGATCAATTGGTGCCGCTGATTGTTTTCGCCACGCTCTATCTCACCGGCTCGCTGCTGGAAACATTCGCCCCATCACTCGGCACCACGGGCTGGCAGCTCGTCGTCTGGGGCGGCGTGGTCAGCACCGTCACGTTGATGCACGGAACTTTTTGCATCAACTCCCTGGCCCACGTCTTCGGTCGCAAACGTTTCAAAACCGGCGACGACAGCCGCAACAGCCTGTTCCTGGCCATGATCACGCTCGGCGAAGGCTGGCACAACAACCACCACCGCTACATGCACGCGGCGCGCCAGGGCTTCTACTGGTGGGAGATCGACATCAGTTATTACATCCTCAAAGTATTCTCCTGGTGCGGCATCATCTGGGAGCTGAAGCCGGTGCCCGCACAAGTTTACGAAGAAGCGCGAATCCAAAAGCTCGCGCCGCACGCATCCACCAAGTGACAATGCCGGCATAGCCGCCGGATGGTGTCGCAGACAATCCGACGCCCACCATGTCACAGCCACGCATCGCCATTATCGGCACCGGCATCGCCGGTCTCGGTTGCGCACACTTTCTTCACCGGAAATTCCACGTCACGCTCTTCGAGCAAAACGCCTACGCCGGCGGCCACACCAACACCGTGACCGTAAAAGAAGACGGCCGGGAATTGCCGGTCGACACCGGCTTCATGGTTTTCAATCATGTGACCTACCCGTTGCTGACACGGTTGTTTCGCGAACTCGACGTGGAGACGAAGCGCACCGACATGAGCTTCGCCGTGAAGCACGAGCCCGCGCACTTGGAATACAACGGCCACTCGCTCAATACGATTTTCGGCCGCCGGCTGCAACTGCTCAACCCGCGCTTCTGGCGTTTTCTTCTCCAGATCAGCCGCTTTAATAAAGAAACCGTTGCCGCGCTCGATGACCCGCGCTTTGCCCGAATGACTCTGGCAGAATACGCGGCGGCCCGGGGTTACGGTCGCGATTTCCTCGATCTCTACATCGTGCCCATGGGCGGCGCCGTCTGGAGCACGCCGCCGGAAAAAATGCTCCGGTTTCCCGCCATCTCGCTGATGCGCTTCTGGCATAATCACGGATTCCTCGGTATGAACACCCGCCATCCCTGGTGGACTGTTGTCAATGGCGCCCAGTCCTATGTGCGGAAACTCACCGTTCCCTTCCGCGATCACATCCAGCTCCATTCACCGGTCACACGCATCGAGCGCGGACCCCGCGGCGTGACCGTGACTCCGCGCGATGGTGCGCCCGAAGTCTTCGACAAAGTCATCCTCGCGGGCCATGCCGACCAATCATTAAACATGCTGGCCGACCCGACGCCGTTGGAAACAGAGCTACTCCCCGCTTTCAAGTATCAGCTCAACATCGCGACCCTGCACACGGACGAACAGTTCATGCCCTGGACGAAGCGTTGCTGGGCCTCGTGGAACTACCGGGTCGCGCCTGACGGCACCTCCACCACGCACTACTGGATGAACCGTCTGCAGGGCGTATCCGAAAAAGTAAATTACTTCGTCTCTCTCAATGCCGATGCTGAGATTGATCCGAGCAAGGTTCTGCGCCGCATCGAGTATGAGCACCCGCTTTTCGATCTCGCCGCCATCGATGCCCAGAAAAAGCTGCCGGAACTGAACCGACTGTCCGCCGATCAGTCGACTTATTACTGCGGGAGCTATTTTCGATACGGCTTCCACGAGGATGCCTTCGGCTCCGCCGTCAATCTCTGCCGGGATCTTCTCGGAACCGAACCATGGTGAATCCGAACGCCAGCGCGATTTATGAATGCAGCGTGATGCACCACCGCCTCGCACCCAAGGTGCATCGCTTCGATTATCGCGTGTTTTACCTCTGGCTCGATCTGGATGATCTCGACGAACTCGACCGCGAACATTCATTGTTCAGCCGAAATCGCTGGAACATCTTTTCCTTCCGTGATGAAGACCATTTTGATAAAGATGGTCGAGATGTGAAAACCAAACTGTTGGCCTGGCTCGACTCCAAAGGATTCGACACCTCGAAGATTGCCCGGGTAAAACTGCTGACTTTCCCTCGTGTCCTGGGATATATCTTTAATCCGGTCTGCTTTTTTTATTGCTTCGACTCCGCAGAAAATCCCATCTGCGCCGTCACGGAAGTAACCAACACCTTCCACGAAAAGAAACCCTACCTGCTCAGCGAGCGCGATGCCAATGGCCGCTTCCGGCTCCTGACACCGAAGCATTTTTACGTCTCCCCCTTTACGAACCTCGATCTCTCATTCGATTTCAAGCTCCAGATTCCAAACGAAAAACTGGATATCCACATCGATGATCGGGATGGTGCCGCCCGGCTCATTCTGACCACGCTGACCGGAACTCGTCGGCCCTTCACCACGGCGGCGCTGCTTGCTTGCGCGATTAAATATCCGCTGCTCACTTTGAGGGTGATCTTCCTCATTCACTGGCACGCCTTCCGGCTTTGGCTGAAACGTCTGCCGGTGCATCGCAAGGCCGCAGACCCCGATTTACAGCGCGACGTTAATCGCCCTCATCAAACGATTGCATCCAAACCCCGCCCAGAGGCGCAATAATCCGCATGACCGATGAAGCCTTCGAACTAAATGCCCCCGCATTTGCGGATGCGCCGACCCAATCTCCCGGCCTGGCCGAACGTCTCGTCTTGAAAAGTCTCTCAAGTTTTCAACATGGGAGCCTCCGATTAGTTTATCCGCACGGCGTAGTTCGCACCCTGGGCCTCAACGATGCGGAACCGCGCGCCGAGATCCGGCTTCGTCGGCCCGCTGCCTTCTTCCGTCGCTGCGCGCTCTATGGCAACATTGGCTTCGGCGAAGCCTACGTCGATGGGGACTGGGACACCGACGATATCAAATCGGTCATCACCTGGTTTATCAGCAACATCGCCCGCACCCCTTCGCTGGGAGGCTCATCTCAAAAACTCGCCTTCACCAATCTGCTGCGGCTCGCCAACCGCGTGCGCCACTGGCTCCGTCCCAACTCGCTCAGAACGAGCCGGCGCAACATCGCGGAGCACTACGATCTCGGGAACGATTTCTACTCGCTCTGGCTGGATGACACCATGACTTACTCAGCGGCTAAATTCACCCACAAGGAGCAGCGGCTCGAAGAGGCACAACACGAAAAATACGAAGCGCTCTGTCAGCGGCTCCAGCTGAAACCCACCGATCATGTTTTGGAAATCGGCTGCGGCTGGGGCGGCTTCAGCGAACACGCAGCGAAACATCACGGCTGCCGGGTCACCGCAGTCACCATCTCGCGCGAACAACATGACTACGCCACCGACCGCATTGCGCGCGCCGGATTATCCGGCCAGGTGAAAATTCAAATGCAGGACTACCGTCATCTCACCGGTGAGTTCGACAAGATCGCCTCCATCGAAATGCTCGAAGCCGTGGGTGACAAATATCTGGAGACGTTCTTCGCCAAATGCCACCAACTGCTGAAAAAAGAAGGGCTGATGGCCATGCAGTTCATCACAGTGCCGGATTCGAACTATGAAAGCCTGCGCAAAGGTGTGGACTGGATTCAAAAACACATTTTCCCCGGCTCCCTCCTGCTCAGCATGGCCCGCATCGGAACTGCCATGAACCGCACAGGTGAATGGTGCTTGCATGAACTGGAGGATCTCGGCGCGGACTACGCCAGGACGCTTGGTCTCTGGTGGGAGCGCTTCAACGCACGGCTCGGTGATGTCAGGGCGATCGGCTTCGACGACCGCTTCATCCGCAAATGGAACTTTTACCTGCAATACTGTGAAGCTGCATTCGCGGTGCGTCACATCAGCGTCGTGCAAGCCTGCTGGACGAGACCGGGGAATGCATCACTCCAGGCAATTTGATTGGTGCGGCTGCCATGATTCGTTTCCTCAAAATTTTCTTCATTATCGTGCTGGTCTCGATGTTGGGAGTCACGAGCTGGGCCAGCTTCGAGTGCCCGCTCTGGAAAACACCGCGCGCGGTGGCGACGCATCCGTGGTTCATCGCCACGATGTTCGACACTTAAGGAAACATCCTGGTCGAAGCGCATCAGCTGGCTGCTGGCCATCCTCCTCCTGGGAAACATCGCGATGTCCGTCTATGTCTTAAACAAACTCTTCCGTCTGCCTGATGGTGCCACGGCGGGCGACCTGCTGACTGCCCGCGCCTGAACTATGAACGCGATCTGGTCGAACATCGCGTTGGGTGCGCTCGTCGCCTTTGTGCTCTTTAGCGCCACCTGGCTGCTGAGCAAACGAGTGAATAACTACAGCCTGGTCGACGTCACCTGGTCGTATGCCCTCACATTCCTGCTGGTCATTTACGCCATTGGAACATCCGGTAGTTCATCACGCAAGATCATCATCGGCATCATGGGCGCGGCCTGGGCACTGCGGCTCGGAACCTATATCCTCCTGCGCGTCTGTTCCCATCACCCGCATGAAGATGTGCGCTATACGGCCATGCGGGAAAAATGGCGCGCCCAGCCGGGCTTGAAGTTCTTCCTCTTCTTCCAAGCACAGGCGATCCTCATCGTCTTACTTTCAATACCGCACTTGCTGGCGATGCGAAATCCTGCGCCCGGCCTGCGATGGATCGAATGGCTCGGTATGGTTGTCTGGCTGACCGGCATTATTGGCGAGAGCCTGGCTGACTGGCAGATGAAATGCTTCAAAGCCAATGCCGCAAACAAAGGCAAGGTCTGCCAAGCAGGTCTGTGGCGCTGGTCGCGACATCCCAATTACTTTTTTGAATCCACGATCTGGTGGGGCTTCTGGCTCTTCGCGTGCGGATCGCCCTGGGGCTGGGTCACGATCTATGCGCCGCTGCTGATCCTCTATTTCCTGCTGCGCGTCACCGGCATTCCGCTCACGGAAAAATGCGCCGTGCAAAGCAAGGGCGACGCCTATCGGAAATACCAACGGACCACCAGCGCCTTCATCCCGTGGTTCCCAAGACGAACTTCATGAGCCTCATCGACACCCTGCTTGAAAAAAACCTCCTGCCCGACGCCCTGATCCGCTTCGGCATCCGACAGCGCCTCGACGCGTTGCTGCGCGATAAACGACCGATGGACATTGGTGCCCGGCAGACCGCACTCAATGAACACATCGAAGGCTTGAAGATGAGCCCCATTGCTATCGAAACCGACGCCGCCAACGAACAGCACTACGAGGTGCCCACCCAATTTTTCCAATACTGCCTCGGGAAACATCTCAAATACAGCTCCGGCTGGTGGGACGATAATACCAAATCACTCGACGACGCGGAAGCAGCTATGCTCGCGATTACTTGCGAGCGCGCCGAACTGCGCGACGGTCAGCGCATCCTAGAACTCGGCTGCGGCTGGGGTTCGCTCTCGCTCTGGATGGCGGCGCACTATCCCAACTCACAAATTACCAGCGTCTCCAATTCCCGGACGCAGAAAGAGTTCATCGATGGCGAAGCCGCCAAACGCGGATTGAAGAACCTCACCATTGTCACCGCCAACATGAATAGCTACGCGGGCGAAGGCACCGGTGTTTTTGACCGCGTAGTCAGCGTGGAAATGTTTGAGCACATGAAAAACTACCGCGAGCTACTGCACCGTGTCGCTTCATGGATGAAGCTAGGCGGCAAGCTCTTCGTGCACATCTTCACACACCCCGACATCGCCTATCACTTTGAAGCTAAAAACGAGAACGAATGGCTGGCCCGTCATTTCTTCGCCGGCGGCCAGATGCCGTCGCACGATCTGCTGCTGCATTTTCAAGATGACCTGCGCATTGAACAGCAGTGGGCCGTCAACGGCACCCACTACGAGAAAACCTCCAATGCCTGGCTGGCCAATATGGATGCGAATCACAATGCGATCCTGCCCTTGCTAGCGCGAACTTACGGAGAGTCGGAGGCCATGAAGTGGTGGGCCCGCTGGCGTGTCTTCTACATGGCCTGTGCAGAACTCTGGGGCTATCGCGGTGGCAACGATTGGCTGGTGTCGCATTATCGGTTTGTTAAACCGTAAGCACATACCAGACGAATTTGTGCGATTGCGAAAACCCCAATCACAGAACGGCGAATAGCAACATGGACAGATCCCTCGCTAACCCTCCACGCTGCTAGAATGTTGTAATTCGAGGACTGAGCTGAAGGGATTTCCTAGCAACAACCATAGCAATGCTCCGCGCGTGACCGACCTGCCAGTAACTTACGCCGACGTGCTTGAAGCCTTGCCGCGCGTGCATGCCGTGCTGCCGCCAACGCTGCTGCGCAAGTGGCCGGGACTGTCCGCCTTGCTCGGGTGCGAGTTGTTCGTGAAGCATGAGAACCATCAACCCGTCGGCGCGTTCAAGGTGCGCGGCGGCATCAATTTGGTCAGCACGCTCACTGACGACGAGCGCCGTGCGGGCATCCTTGGTGCGTCAACGGGCAATCATGGCCAGTCACTCGCGTTCGCCGCGAAGCACTTCGGCGTGCATTGCACCATCGTGGTGCCCAAGGGCAACAATCCCGACAAGAATCGAGCAAT
Source organism: Verrucomicrobiota bacterium (assembly GCA_021413535.1). GTDB lineage: Bacteria > Verrucomicrobiota > Verrucomicrobiia > Verrucomicrobiales > Verrucomicrobiaceae > VFKE01. Next base: position 1,896 of record JAIOQF010000016.1, on the reverse strand, counting down.
TCGGCAGCTCGGCGCAGAGTTGATCGAACATGGTCGCGACTTCAATGAAGCGCTCGACTACGTAGCCGGGCTGCAGCAGCAACGCGGCGGACGCTTCGTGCATTCGGCGAACGAACCGAAGTTGATTGCTGGTGTGGGCACCTGGTCGTGGGAAGTATTTCAGACACTGCCCGATTCAGATGTGATTGTGGTGCCGATCGGCCTCGGCAGTAGCGTATGTGGCACGTGCATTGTCGTGAAGCAGCTGCGCCCGCAAACTCAGGTAATTGGCGTGCAGGCGGCGAATGCATCTTCCATCGTGCGCTCCTGGCGCAACGGCACTTGGGAAACCGACGAGCGTGTGAATACCTGGGCTGAGGGTCTCGCCACGCGCACACCCGCAGAGATGACGTTGCAAATCATGCGCGCGTTGATGGATGACGCATTGACCGTGAGCGAGGACGACATGCGCATGGCGGCGGCGTTGCTGCTCAAGCACACGCACAATCTAGCTGAGGCTGCAGGTGCCGCGTCACTCGCCGCAGTGTTGACGAATCGCGCGCGTTTCGCTGGCAAGAAGGTTGTATGCGTGCTTTCGGGTGGAAACCTCGATCTTGCGCATCTGCCCGAAATCATGCGTGTGCTGCCGCAGCGTGATGACGCGCAGGGATGAGTGCATTTTCCATCAGCGCTGGCGAAGCATTCACCATACCCCCTCATTCCCCGGCTCCGATGTGCTTCCGGAGCGGGTGCGGCGAGCGGAGGGCGGAAGCAAATACCTCCGGCCTATTTCCGGTTGTCGCTCTTCGCACGCCGGCAGGATTTCTATAGGGCTAGTGTGCCACCGTTTCTTTGAGCCAGCCGAGCGAGGTGAGAAATTTGTCAGCCGCTTTCAGGGTTTGTGATAAGAACGGTTCGCTGTTGAAAAAGCCGTGTTGTTCACCATCGAAACCGACCAACTCGCAGCGGTTCCCGGCTTTGATCATTAGATCAGTGAATGCCTCAACCGTCGCGTATGGCACCGTCGTGTCGGCCTTTCCATGGAAAATGATGGTGGGCGGGGCGCCTTTTTTCACATGGTGCGCCGGTGAGATATTTTCCGGCTTTGTGCCGAACCGCTCCTCGGTAGCCCTCTTACCACTGCCACCAAAATTGTTACCGTTCAGCGGCGCCAGCACGAGACCTGGATTGAATAGCACCAACGCATTTGGCGTCGCACTGACTGTCTTGTCTTCAGTCGGCGCATCGAACTCGGTGATGAACGCCGTAGACGCCGCGAGATGTCCGCCCGCGGAGCCTCCACCCGCTGCGATCCGGTTGGGGTCAACTCCGAGCTTGGCCGCGTTGGCGCGCACCCAGCGAATTGCCGACCGCGCATCCTCGACGCACTGGACAGGCGTGGCGTTTTGCCGAGTCCTGACCCGGTAATCCGCCGTGATCGCCACCATTCCGCGTTCGGCAAAATGGCGACATTGATCCTCGAACTGCTGCGGCGATCCGATGCTCCAGGCACCACCGAAAAAGAAGACAATCGCCGGCGCATTGGACGCGGCCGCCGGTGCGAAGATGTAGAGGTTGAGCTTGGTGTTGCCGACAGTCTTATACGTCTCGACACGCGCGCCCTTCATTTGTGGCGGATAAGTTTGTCTGCCACCGCCCAACAGGGCATTCATTGGCCGACTGGCGGGTGACTTCTGCGACTCAGCGAAACTGACAACGGTGCCGAGCATGAGTATGGAGAGAGCTGTGTATAACGATTTCATAAGGATTGTATGCGGACTGGGCTAAGTCTGGACCCAACACCCGATTTTGGGGAAGCCCAAGATGTAGCAGATTAACTCTACAGAGTATGAAAAGTTGCAAAAGCGATCACAAAGGGAAAACAGTCGTCCGCACTTCCGGCTCCAATGCGCGTTC
>JAIOQF010000265.1 GCA_021413535.1 Verrucomicrobiota bacterium | reverse complement strand
GCGAGTTGCGTAGTAGTCTTGGGCCGATCGGTCAGATGAGTCAAGGTTGGACGCGCAGTTGCTTCCAGTTTTTGAATGACATTCAGGAAATCACCGCTGTCGTAGGCGGGATCGCTGTCGGCCAGCACCAGCACATGACTGGTTTTTTTAGCTTCGATGTCAGCCTTGAGTTCATTGATGTCGGCCACCTTGTATCCGAGATCGACATTCAAAGTCTCAATTGTCGCACCGAAGGCACCGAGGGCATTATTAATGCCGAGCACCAGCGCCTGCACTGCTTCGCTATGACGCGGCCCAGCGAGCACGAGTGACTTGCCCTTGTTCTTCACTAAATCATTGGCCGCAGGAACAATCCACGCGCGAAGTTCCGTGCTGGCACCGGCTGCAAGTGCCGCGGATGCTTTTTGCAACGCCAGATCACCGATCTGCTTGCCGACTTCCTCAGCGAGCACGGCGGTTGCCACTGGAATTTCAGAAGCGGTGATCGGCAGACGATGATCAGAAATTCCACCGGTGAGCGTGTAGCGATTTTCCAGAATGTAGAGACGATTCATCTCTTCATTCGCGTGCTTTGGCGCACGTCGCTTCATGAAGTCGCGCACTGCGGTCTCGGACGGTGTGTCCAATCCGATGAAGTCGCAATCGAGGGAGAATACGATGTCAGCCTTGGAAAAATTTGGCAGCAGCTTCACGCCATCACCGAGAAGTGCCTTCACGGCTGCGTCATACCCGCGCCGGTGGAGCGGTTCGTATTCGAAAATTTTCGCTTGAGGATATTCCTTGGCAAAATCCGCCAGCAGATTAGCGCGAGTCGCGGATGAACTAGGGTTCAGCAGAAGCGCGACACCCGCGCCGCCGTCTTTTTTCCAATCCCCCACCCACTTGCTGACGGCAGCCTGAAACTCAGTCCATGGCAGTTCCTTCCCCTTATGCGTCGGATGCTTGGCGCGCTCCGGCGCGTAGAGATCAAGGATGGAAGCTTGGGCAAAAATATCTAGACCCGCACCGGAAGGATGGAGTGGATTGCCTTGCAGATGCGTCGGACGACCTTCGTGCGTAACGACCACCATAGGGGACGCGCCCCATGGCCGCGGCATCGCAGTCGCATAAAGCAATGACTTGCCGGGGATGACCCATTCAACGTGATTCGTGAAGGGAACAATCTTCGCCAGCGGACGACGGCAGCTGGTCAACGAGAGCCCCGCCAGTGCGGCGGCTCCGCCCATCATTTTGACGAAATCACGACGAGACGTTTCGCGCTCATCATCCGACATCGCCGAAATCGCAGGATCAAACTCCCGGCCAACTTTTTCCGCGAACTCCGGAGTGTTCGAATATTCGCCGAGGCTGCGCCAGTAACGACGACCGCTGTTGGATTCCTCGGGATGATGCCAGACACGTTTCATGGATGAATTCAGCGAGATGGGTTAGCGATGGCAGGTGGTGCACGACTCTGACGGTGCGATGCGCCAGTGGTCCTTGATTTGGAGACCCACTTCCTCTTGCGTAACTTTGTCGCCGTATTTCTCTTTCGCGCGGGCGACCGACTCCTCAAGCTGTTTGCCGCTCAGGCCGAGCTTGGTGTAAAACGCCGTCCGGTCGAGGTCGCCGGGTTTGTAAGTCAGATTGGTAATCTGCTCGAGCGGCCGCAAATTTTTCTCCGGTGCGCGATGGCAATCAAGACACCAGCTCATGCTCTGCGGCTCAGCCTGGCGAACGACTTCCATTTCGTTGATCTGGCCGTGGCAGTTCTGGCAGGAAACGCCGCGATTCACATGCACGCTGTGATTGAAATAAACGAAGTCAGGAGCCTTGTGCACCTTCGTCCACTGGATTGGCACACCGGTTTTTTCGGCGTCGCGCACCATGGCGAGCTTCTCGCTCTCCTTTTTGATCTGACCGCGGTCTGGTCCGTGACAGTTGTAACAAGTTTGGTTGGTCGGCACGTTGGCGTGCGCCGAGACTTCGACATGTGAATGGCAGTAGCGGCAGTCGAGCCCTACCTGGCCAACGTGCATTTTGTGCGAGAACGGAACCGGCTGCGTCGGCTCATAGCCCACCTTGGTGTATTTCGGCGTGAAATAATAAGTCACCCCCGCCGAGAGTCCGACACCGATCATGACCGCAGCGATGGCGATCTGCAGAGGCAGCCAGTTGGTCCAGCGAGGAAAGAAATTGCCCATAATTGAGTTGTGACGCGGCCCTTGTGAAATTTTTCACAAGGGAATTTCATCATAGATACCGCGCGCTGGATTGCAAGAATGAATTAAAGATTTTTGAACTTTTTTGAGACTTGCCTGTCGTGAGCGGATCAACATCCGAAATCTCATGTATCAAGACACGTTTCACATGGGCATCTAAACGCTATTCAGCCGAGAACACTCCGCGCGCTGCCTTGATTGATATTCCCTGATTCTTCGAATATGCAGCGGCGGCGGCATCGCGCATCTCCGCCGGCGTTTTCCCGTGAAGCCAGGCTTCCAGCGCCGCGTGCAGCACAAAGGCACCCGGATACATCAATTGCGTGGTCATCAATACGGGACACGCACCCGAGCCAGTCAGTTTCGCAGAAAAATACTCATGACTCAGACAGCAAAGAACGATCGCCGGCTTGACCCGCTGCCCGACTCCAGCCCTCCAGTCAATCTGGAAATCCATCAAGCCATTATGTCCAATGTATGCAACCAGAGTGGACGCCCCTCCCGCTCGAATCAAGCTATCCCCCAGCTTAATTTCCTCAACTTCTTCACCAGTGGCAGCGCTGACAAATGACTGCAAGCAAGGTCGAATTCCTCGACCGCGCCAGGCATCGGCAACCAGCCACGCATCCTTCTCGCGATGGCGAAACACCACTCGTTCAAGAATCTCAGCGCGCGGCGATGCGGGTATAGAGACCTTCTTCCATTGCTTGCTGGCTAGAAACCACGCTTTGACTCCTTCGCTGCAACCCCAGTAGAGATTATTCTCCGGACTGTCCCCGTCCCCAATTTTCGCCGGCACGGGCGCAATCCCTTGCGAAGCATTGTCAGCCAGCGCAACAAAAAGATGGATCACTTCCGTGGCGTTGCTGCGCTCACAGCAAGCCGTCAGCACCAGTAACACCAGCACAAACAACTTGAATCCGGGTGATAACCGCATCGCGTGATCCTGCCAGATTCATGCTGGATTGAATACAAAAAAAGACGCGGTTGCCCGCGTCTTTTTCGTGATTTGAAACACGGTTCGCCGCGATCAGCGGGAATACAATTCGACGACCAGCTGTTCGTTGCAGAAGACTTCGATTTCCGAACGCTCCGGCAAACGATTCACAGTGCCGGTGAGCTTGTCGCGATCAGCAGTGAGCCAGTCTGGAACAACCGCACCCTGAGTGAGATCGAGGAAACGATTGGCGAGCTGCTGGGATTTTGCAGTGTTCTTTACGGCAACGACATCGCCGGGCTGAACTTGGTAGCTGGAGATGTCGACAGCTTTGCCGTTCACCGTGATGTGGCCGTGACCGACCATCTGACGGGAGGCGAAACGCGTGTTGGTGAAACCGAGACGGTAGACCACGTTGTCGAGACGTTGCTCGAGCATCTGAAGCAGGAGCGTGCCGGTAACGCCTTTGCGACGGACGGCTTCGGCGAAGAACTTACGGAACTGCTTTTCCAGCACGCCGTAGGTGTAACGCAGCTTCTGTTTTTCAGCGAGCGCGGTGCCGTAGTCGGACATCTTGCGACGCGTGTTGCGTGCGCCGTGTTGGCCGGGAGGGAAGTTGCGGATTTCCAGCGCCTTGGAAGGGCCGAAGAGGGCCACACCGAAACGGCGGGCGATTTTTTCACGGGGACCAGTATAGCGTGCCATAGAGCAGAAAGGATTGGATATTATTAGACGCGACGCGCTTTGGGTGGGCGGCAGCCGTTGTGCGGCACTGGGGTGACGTCTTTGATCAAAGTAACTTCGACACCCATGGCGCCGAGGGCGCGCACGGCGGATTCACGACCGGAACCCGAACCTTTGAGGCGAACTTCGACTTCTTTTAATCCGTGACCCATAGCCTGGCGGAGTGCATCTTGCGAGACGACTTGGGCGGCGTAAGCGGTGCCTTTGCGGGAACCTTTGAAGCCCATCTTACCAGCGCTGGACCAGCCGATGGTGTTGCCAGCGCGGTCGGTAATGGTGACCAGCGTGTTGTTGAAGGTGCTCTTAATG
>JAIOQF010000264.1 GCA_021413535.1 Verrucomicrobiota bacterium | reverse complement strand
CAGAAAGTTTCTCCTGACTAAATCTCATCGCGGCTCCGTTGGGCCAGGTCACATCAACTATACCGCTGGCCGGATCATACGACTTCAGTTCCGCCTCGAAAGTCTTTGATCCGTCCGCATTGGTCCAAGTGCGAGCCTGCGCATCAGAGATGAACAGCATGACCAGCGCACAACATCCAGCAAGCTGGTGCGTCCAGCAGGGGCGAGCCGGCAGGATTTTGCCGGGCGCGTAGAGATTTTTTTTCTGAGTCATTTCTGGCATCATGATGGGACAGGATCGTTGGCCATCGACGCACCGCGAACATTCCCGTCGGGGAAGCTGTCACAGCGCTTTCAAGCCCATCATAATACCAGCAAAGAGGGCGTGGTCTTTCAGAAAACAGTCACACTTGACCTGTCCACTATCCGCCACCTTACCGAGACCGGTTGGCGGTTGGATCCATTGCCCTGGGCGTTGATTCCAGGGCTGAAGCCCTGCATCACTCTTTACTTCGCCGTGCGCACGATGACGGCGCTAATGTCACCCAGCGAAACCGTGGCTTCGAACAGCTCCATGCCAGTGAGCGCAGTGAGATGCACGACACTGTCACCAACGAAGGCGACCTTGCCGCTCATCTTCTCGCCGGATCTCAGATGCAGTTCAACTAGTTTGCCAGCCTGCGATTGCAACATCGCGGCCTGCGTGCTGTTGTTTGTGGGATTAAGGGTATCAGCCTGCACGTTGAAGGTTAGGGCTGCGATGAGAGTGATTAGTTGCAGTGTTTTCATGAAGTTATGGTTTGCGGATTGAGGTGTAATTCTAATTTAGCTGAGTCTCTGAGATTTGCCGGAAGGGATGATTATGCAACTGAATTGCGCATCAACCAACTGCGAAGAAGCAGATGAGTTGCCACATTCACATGTCGCGGCATGACCGCGCATTCCAAATTTTACCAGCGTTAGAGTTTTCTGATCTGCACGTTGCGGAATTGCACGGGGTCGTCATGACCGGCGAACCCGAAGTAACCGCTTTTGCGGTCTTTGCCGGGGTGCTTGCTCTTGGCCATGACGGTTTCCATGTCCACTTTGCTCAGGTCACAGTCGAGAATGACGGTGCCGTTGAGTTCCACTTTGATCGTGGAGCCTTTGACGGTGACTTCTTCAAAGTTCCATTCGCCGATGGGATGCTGGTAGCCGCGCGCGGCGGCGACCATGCCGTAAACGGAACCGTGGGCCTGGCGCGGATCGATCTTGCCTTTCACTTTTTCGTAGTTGTCGTCCAGCACCTGGCATTCGGTCATGCCGTCGTAGGCGGTGTTGCCTTTGCCGGGGTAGCGGATGGCGAGGCCATTGTTGCCGCCGGGCGGCAGCTTGAATTCGATGCGGGCCTGAAAGTCATTGAGCTCGGTGTTCCAATACGGGGTGCCGTCTTTGTCACGCAACCAGATGATGTGGTCGCCTTCGACTTTCATGACTTGGTCGGGGGATCTGCTGCCATTGTCCATCGTCCAGCCTTCGAAGTCTTTGCCATTCCAGATGGACTCGTAGCCTTTGCTGCCTTTGCTGGCGAGTATTTGATTGGCTTCATCGCTGCCGATCTCACGCACGAACACATTCTTCCAGCGGATTTCACTACCGTGAGTTTGTAACTGGATCGGGCCGCGCGGCAGAATGGGCAGTCGCTGGTCGACAGGCTTCGATTTGTCAAAAAAGTTCTCCAAGATGGCGTGATCGACGACGAGTTGCTCATTCAACCAGACGCTGACGCGGCTGCCGACCATCACGATGCGGAAATGATTCCATTCGCCAAGGGGCTTGTCGGCTTTTACGAGCGGGTCTTTTCCAGGGGAACCCTTGCCGTTGTTCCAGAGTCCGCCGGAACCGAGATCGGCGCCGAGATTAAATTTCTTTTTTTCGGTGTAATCCCAAATTTGAATTTGAGGCACGCCCCGCAGGTAAATGCCGCTGTCACCAAGCGGGAGCATCTTGTAATCGACCAGCAGCTCGACATCGCCATAGTCTTTGTCGGTGCTGAGATAGAGACCCTGGCCGTCATTGACGATTTCGCCGTTCTCGACTTTCCAATGCGCGTTGATGTGTTCCTTGCCGGTTTTGTTTACGAGAGGTCCGCCTTCGACGGATTGTTTTTTATAGTCAGCGATTTCTTCCGGTGACATTTTGAGCAAGTCCCGGGGATCACGCGTGCCCCAGCCAAACCAGCCGGCGAGATCTTTTCCATTGAAGAGAGCAGTAAAGCCAGCGGGCGGCTGGTTGTCAGCGGCGTGAATGGAAGTGAATAGGAATACGAAGGCGAGAAGCGGCAGGGAGGATTTCATGATGAAGCGGAATGATGGAATAAAGAGAGATACGGAACTAAGGATTCGAATTTTCAGTGTTTAATGAGCTGTCATTTTGCGGCGCAAATAAACTTTGCGACCTTTTCCATGTTTTTTATGCCGGGCAGCTTGTCTTCTACGCCGCTGGCGACATCGACGGCATAAGGCTGCACCTGCTGGACAGCTTCCACGACATTCTCCGGCGTCAGACCGCCTGCGAGCCAGAGGTGGCGCTGGGGATAGAGTTCCTTGAATCGCAACGCGAGCGCCCACGCGAAGGTGTCGCCCGTTCCGCCGCGCGCTTGGGGATGATAAGCATCAAGGAGGATGTCATTCACTGAGTAGTCAGCGATGCGTTCGAGTGAGAGGTCGTCTCGCACTTGAATGGCTTTGACCACTTTCAATCCGAGGTCTTCCATGTCGGTGCAGAAGGCTGGTGTTTCATCGCCGTGAAGCTGGTAAATGGAGACCAGACCGCTGCCAGCAATCGTTTCGATTTCTTCCATCGACGGATTCACCAGCACACCGACACGGGTGATAGTCGCTGGGAGTTCTTTGAGCCAGGCGGCATTGGACGGTGCGACGTAACGCTTCGACTGCGGCCAGAAATTGATGCCGATAAAATCCGCGCCCAGTGCTGCGGTCTGCTGCGCTTGATCCGGCTGCGTGATGCCGCAGATTTTTACGAGTGTGCTCACGTTCGGGCAGGCAGCAGGCTGCTGGTGATGTTCATCAGGGTATCGAGATTCAGCGGAAGCGGCACCGAGCCTCGGACGCGGGCGTCGCGGGAGATTTCATGATAAGCCGTGGCGTCTTCACCGCGAACGAGAAAAATCACCGGCGGGGCCGTGTGAGTGTCGCTGTGCACCCTCGGATAAATGCGGGCCAGCAGACGATCCAGCAGAGTGCCGCTCATGTCTGGCAGACTGATGGCGAAAATAAAGAGCGCGTATTCTCGTTGCAGAGCGCGTTCGCAGGCGTGCTCGGCTGCTGCGGCATCGTCGACCTCGCAGTTGAGGAATGCCGTGAGCGCCTCACGGATCAGGCGGCGGTTGGGCAGCGAGGCATCCGCCACCAGCACGCGCGCCGTGGCTGGTGCCTTCGGGGGATCGGTAGGTATCGCCGGGGCTGTTTTGGCTTTCTTTTTTTCCTTCATGCTGCGCGCCAAGATTCAGCGGGTGCCAGCGTGGTCAAGGAGTGAAGTGGCGGGCCGGTGCTCCCTGGGGCAGAATGTCAGAGGCGACAAACCTTCATCCGCTGACGATATTTCCCTTGCCATTGCCGTGCGGCGTCGGAAAATCCGGCAACATGCCGCGCAGCAACATCATCGAGCCGGCTACACCGGCTAATGTGGGTCCTTCAACATCGAAAGATGAGCGCAAGGAACGCGCACTCTGCGAAAAGACTCGGAAGAGCCTCATTGAAAAGCTCGACAACTGGGAGGATCACAAGGTTTGGGATGAGTTCTATCAGACTTACTGGCGCTTGATTTACAGTGTGGCCAGCAAGTCGGGCTTAACGCGCGAGGAGGCCTTTGACGTGGTGCAAGAAACAGTCATCGCCATCGCCCGTCAGGTGAAGAAAGGCCAATACGATCCACGGGCCGGTTCGTTCAAAGCCTGGCTTTTGCAGATGACCCGCTGGCGCATTCTCGATGTGTTTCGAGCGCGCAAGCGTCAGCCATCGCTGGCCGATCAAGGCGATAGCGACAGCGAGCACGCGGAACTGGCGATGGAGCGACTCACGCAGGACAAGGACGATGTATTAGAAAAGATCTGGGACAAAGAATGGCGCGACAACATCAGCACCGCGGCGTTGGAACGAGTCAAGACGCGCGTTTCGCCGCGGCAGTTTCAGATTTTTGACTGTTATGTCATGAAAGGCTGGGGCGTGAAAAAGACTTCGGAAGTTCTGGGTGTGAATGTCGCGCAGGTCTATCTCGCGAAGCATCGGGTGGGAGCGCTCGTGAAGAAAGAAGTGCAGGCGCTGCAAAGCACGATGCTTTAAATTCGGTTATTCGATTTCAAGTCGGAGCGTCTGCTGGCAATTCAGTGCGGCTTTGCTAGACTAGGCAAAAATGCCCGCCACCGAACATCCGGACAGTCCGGCCTCCGCCGAAGTTCCCGCGGTGGAAGCCTTGCCTGCGGTGGTGGCTCATGATGCCACCAAACGTCTTTCAAAAGGGGGCGCGACGGGCAGTATGCCGCCGCATCGCGAGGATATTCCGATCCCGGATCTGCAACTGCTGCGCAGAATCGGGTCCGGTTCTTATGGCGAGGTCTGGCTGGCGCGGGCCATCACGGGGGCTTTGCGCGCAGTGAAGATCGTGTGGCGCGAGGATTTCGAATACGATAAAACTTATCGCCAGGAGTTTGAAGGCATTCAGCAGTTCGAACCGATCTCACGCGGGCATCAGGGGCTGGTGGATGTGCTGCATGTGGGATGGAATGATGAGCGCGACTTTTACTATTATGTCATGGAACTGGGCGATGATGCAGAGCGCGGGCCGGAGATTGATCTGGAATCGTATGTGCCGCGGACGCTCTCGACGGACTTTCGGCGGCATGGCCGGCTGAACCTGGAGTATTGCCGGCAGACGGGAATTTTTTTGGCTGATGCGCTGGGATATTTGCATAGCTACGGGCTGACGCATCGGGACATCAAGCCTTCAAACATCATTTTCGTGGGCGGGGTGTGCAAGCTGGCGGACATCGGGCTGGTGGCGGCTCACGGTGAGCGTTCTTTCGTGGGCACAGAGGGCTTCGTGCCGCCGGAGGGGCCAGGGACATTCGCGGCGGATATATTCAGTCTGGGAAAAGTTTTGTATGAGATTAGTTCAGGCAAAGACCGCATGGAGTTTCCCGAGGTGCCGGATGACTTGCAGGAGACGGAGATGAATTTCTGGCGGGACTGGAACCGGGTGATTTGCCGGGCCTGCGCTCCCGAGGTGCAGGATCGCTATGCGAATGCGGCGGATTTTGCCAATGATCTGCGCATGGTGGGCGTGCCCCGGCCGGTGCCCGTCTTCTGGAAGGTGCGGCGGGTGCTGACGCGGCTGGTGACCAGCGGGATGGTAGCGGGAACGGCGCTGTCGATGGCGAAGCACGAGCGTGCGTGGCAGATTACGGTGGCGGCGCCCGATGCGGCCAAGTTGACGCCGGATGATCTGGCCAGGCTGCGGCTGCCGCAAGATGGACGGCTGTGGATGAACGGTGATGGATTGCGTTTCACTTGGCGCGAAGGGAGGCACGTTTCGGATAAGCCGGTGAATCTGGAGTTGTTCAGCAAATTTTTGGAAAGCACACTGAGGCCGTTTGAAGGCGAAGTGGTTCCTTGGATTCAGAAGGGAGCAAATACCGATTTTGTGGTCGTGGTGCCTAAAGCAGATGCGATGGCGTTTTGCGAGTGGCTGACGAATGAAGATCGCAGCGTGGGGGCGCTGAATGATGATTATGAATACCAGTGGAAGGCTTATCCGGGAGTAAAATCAGGCGGCGGGAACCGTCCGGGCTGGTCCTCGATCCGTCTGGAGCTCGCTCGTTTGCACTTCGGCGAAGTGTTGATCGAGACCACGCCGGCGGAAGCGGAGGTGCTGATGAATGGCAGTCCTGCAGGCAGCACTCCGTTGCGGTTGACGCGCGTTCGAGTGGGAGATGTAGGCTATGAGATTCACCTTCCAGGGTTCAAACGCGAAGTCATCGAGGGCCAGGTGAAGGAAGGAATGACACTGCGTTTTAATCTTACGCTCAAGCCGACGCTGACGGCGGTGTTCGGAAAAAAATGGACGAACTCCATCGGCATGGAGTTCGTGCCGCTGGGTGATGTTTTGATTTCGTCAGCAGAAACGCGTCGAGCTGACTGGGCGGAATACTATCGGCAGCTTCCGAGTTCATTGCCGCCCCCAGTGCCTTTGGATGCTGATCGTAAGTTTCCCATGACTCATGTCAGTCGTCTGGAAGCAGAGATGTTCTGTCAATGGCTGACCAATGTCGAGCGAGCCAAGGGATTGCTCGAGACTTGGGAATCCTACAGGCTGCCAACTGATGACGAATGGAGCATGGCGGCGGGGCTGCCACGGGAGAGAGGCAACGATCCCGCAGATCGGAATGATGGCATCATGGGCATTTATCCCTGGGGATTCACTTGGCCGCCTGTGCCTGTGCCTGGCAATCTGTGGGACACAGCGAGCGTTGCGGGACAGGAGGGGAAAAAAGGAATACCCAGATTCAAGGATGGATTCGGGGAACTGGCGCCAGTCCGTTCCTTCGCGGCGGTGAAGTCTCTCATGGACGCGCGCGCGGAGATGTATGACCTCGCGGGCAATGTCTGGGAATGGGAGCAGTCGAACTACGGCGGGAAAGATCCCAAGTTGCAGAATCTCGGCGTTGTCCGGGGAGGAAGCTGGCGCACGAAAGATCAGGCGGAGCTGCTGGCATCACATCGACGCGCAGTTGCGCCGGAGACGCAATCAGACGATATCGGATTCCGGGTGGTGTTGAGTGCTGAAGGCGAGCGCGCTCGTGAGGAGATCGAGGAATGAACAAAGAGCCGTCTGGGAGTTGATGCATCTGTCGATGGATCAACATGTTCACTAGAACATCCAGAATATTGTAGTCTTTTTTACAACATCAGAAGAGATGGATTGTCTCAAAAAGTAATACTTTGTAGTTCCTTATTATTTTTTGAGATAAATTATTTGTTAAAATTAGATTTTCCAGAGTTATATGTCGATTTTTATTCTCATACTTAGTATGAAAGCCAAATTTGCACCTCAGTTTTGATTATTTCACTAGGTAACGAGCTTTATTTTCGCTATTTCAGCAAGTTATGTGTTGCATAATTGGAATTATTCTAGTAATTTAGACGCCGACACCCAATCTCCTCAATCTAACTCCGATAATCTCCACTAACATCATGGCTGACTCCTCACACGAACTGATGACGGTTAAAGAAACCGCCGAATATCTCCGCATTCCATTGCCCACAGTATATTACTTGGTGCAGCGAGGCCAGCTTCCGGCGGTTCAGATTGGCGGACGCTGGCGCATCAAGCGCAGCTTGTTGGATCGCGATGTGCTTCGCAAGGGTGAGGAGTCTGGACAGCCCACCGTGCTGGTAGTCGATGACGACGTGGCACTTCAGGCGCTTTTCAAACAGTTCCTCAAGAAAGCCGGCTTTGGCCGCTTGGTGGTTGGCTCCGGCTCGGAAGCGATCAGCCTGGCCAAAAAACAAAAATTCGATTTCGTGTTTCTCGATCTCAAGCTGCCTGACATTCCAGGGGACGAAGTTTACATGCAGCTCAAGGAACTTCATCCTGATCTGCCCATCGTGGTGATCACGGGTTATCCCGACAGCGAGATTCTCAGCAAAATTCTGGCCACCGGTCCGGTCACGGTGATCAAGAAGCCGATCGAGTTCGATCAACTCAATCAGGCGGTCAAGCAACTCGGACACAAGGGCGCTGTGGCTGTGGCCTAAGCGATTCGCACTATCTGCATAAAAAAACCGGGCCATGGTGCCCGGTTTTTTTGTGACCTGATCTGTTGTCCTCCAGACTCAGGGAATGCGGAATACTTTCTGCGTGGTGGGGTCGAGCGCCAGCGAGCCGCTGGGCAAGCCGGTGACATCGAGTTCACTATAGGGAGCGTAGGGACTTTTCACTCGACCGACTTTTCCGGTCTTGCTGCCAGTCAGGACGCTGGAGGATTCTGTGGGCGCTTTCGGTGGCGGCGGGATAACTTCTGCTTCCGTTTTGGCCGATGGTTCTGCCGGTTTCGTGGTGGCAGTTCCCGAATTTGAGTAAAGCACGCCGCCATTGTTGCTGGAACTGGTTGCAGTCTCTGACTGCCTCGTGGTCTTGGGCTGGTGAGTAGTCTCGGTGGAGGTAATCCCTGAAGTGTTGTCGGGAGCCGTGACTTTTTGCGTCTTGGATTTTGGTTTGCCCTGCTCCTGAGCGTGGGAGATCTCTGTGCCCGAAGAGCTGGTCGGAGTCTTGGACTTGGTTATTGCAGGATCCTTGGGCTTGGTCGCGGGCGGTGACTTGAGGCGGGTCGGTGGCGCAGAAGGATCGCCCAGTTCCGCTGGCGCTTGGTCAAGATTATAATGCGGACCGCGGGAACGGCTCTTCGAGCGTGGAGCAGCAGGCTGCTGCTGTTGCGGCGGCTCATCGGTCTTGAACACCCTCCTGAAAAATCCCCCGATGTTATTGCTGGCCCGATTGAAAAAACCAGGGTCTTTTTCCGGGGGCGGCGTGTAACCATTTCTCTGATCAGCCTGAACGGAAACCGCCATGAAGAACACAGCAGCAGCAACTAAGCGGGCAAGAATCGGGCGCATGATAGGGGTGACGGGATTCATCTGCATTATGAAGACTCGGTGAGTTCTGAAATGTTTCAAGCCTTACTGGTCGCGCATCACAAAACCGCACTGATTGATCAGGAACTGGTTTCCCGTTCACTCGCTCGGAGCCATTAATTCGCCGCCGGTTTTCTGGAGGTGGCATCACCAGCCGCAGCCGTGTGCGGCTGATGTCCGCCCAGGTCGATCAAATCCCGCAGGATGTTCAAGGTTTCGAGCTTCACCGGCTCGATGCCGTAGGTGAACTGGGAGCTTTCAGAGCTGGATTCGCCATCTTCATCCTTGATCGCCGAAGCGAGCTTCATGCCGGTCGCCTGTTCCTTGGTGAAGGCGGATTCCTTCATGAGTTCACTTTGCCCCACATTGTCGAGGGTAAGGCGGTAGGTTTGAAATCCATCCTTGACCGTGTCGGCGATTTCTTTGGCGCGCTTCATTCGATCTGCCTTGCGTGCTTCCTGACGCTGCGTGTTTTCATCGAGTTCCTGCTGGCGGGTTTTATCATTGAGGCTGATGGAGTTTTTTTCAATCCGGTCCTGAAGGCGCTTCATATCCTCCATGATATATTGAAACTCTGGATTGGCCTCAATCCGGGTCTTGCTCCGGGCGCGGAGTTCATCAAAGGGCAGCGGATCCTTGCTGGTGAGCGTGTAGATGCGGCTCGGGATGGTGTCATAGGGCAGCGCATTGGGCAGGGCATCCTCGCCCAGTTCCAAGACGTTGTGAATCGACGGCAGGCTCACGTCGGGAATGACACCGCGAAGCTGGGTCGAACCGCCGGCGATGCGGTAGAATTTTTGAATCGTGACTTTGAGCGCACCGGCGCGGGTCTTGTCGCTGAAGAACGGCATGTAACGCTCGACAGGCAGAATGGTCTGCACGGTGCCCTTGCCGAAGGTCGCCTTCTCTCCCACGATGATGGCACGACGGTAGTCTTGCAGGGCGGCGGCGAGAATTTCGCTGGCAGAGGCGCTGGTGCGGTCGGTGACAACGATCAGTGGCCCCTCGTAGAGCGCACGCTCATTTTCACAATCGCGCCAGGTGATGTTGTCGCGCCAGTCTTTGGCCTGCACAACGGGGCCGCGCGGGATGAAGAGGCCGGTAAGCTTGATGGCTTCTTCGAGAGAACCGCCGCCGTCGCCGCGAAGATCAAGGACGACACCCTCGACTTTTTCCGCCATGAGACGCTTAAGAAGCTTGGTCACATCCACCGTGGTGCTCACGGTGCCGCCATCCATGTCGGCATAAAAAGATGACAAGTTGATCCAGCCAATTTTGCTCGACTTGCCATCGACGGGAGGCGTGACGATCAGCTCCGCGTTGGCGAGTTTCTCCTTCAGTTCGACTTCATTTCGGACGATCGTGATGTCCTTGGTCATGGATGGATCATCCGCCGCAGCAGGGTGAACCCGCAGGGAGACCTTGGTGCCGACCTTACCGCGGATCAGCTCAACGATCTTGTTGAGCTTCATGTATTTGATGTCGACCCACTCGCCGAGAGTTTTGCCTTCACCCTGGGCCACAGCCATGATCTTGTCGTTGAGCTTGAGTTCGCCATTCTTGTCCGCCGGACCGCCGACGACGATGCCTTGAATCTCGGCCACGTTGTCTTTCTGAGTCAACAGCGCCCCAATGCCGACGAGCGAGTGCTTCATCTGGATGTTGAAGTTGTCCATCTCCTGCTGGCTCATGTATTCCGTATGCGGATCGTAGCTCGTGGAAAGGCAGGAGAGGAAATAGTTCACCACATCCTCGTGATCGTTTTCGCCGAGTTGTTCGATCAACTTTTCGTAGCGCTTCGCGACGCGCTTTTCCGGCGGATCATCACCGGTCGTGGCTGGAGCTGCTTTGGTTTCGGCAACTGCATCTTTGGGCTCGGAACCTGCCGCTGCTTCCTTGGCCTCTTTTTTGGCCTTGTTGCGCGCTGCGGCTTCAACCTTGGCGCGATCAGCGAGATGCTCGTCCAGCATGTTGCTTTCAATGAGGTTGGACCAGAGATGATCCGACTCCGCCACGTTCTTCGGCCACGGCAATTTATCGCGCTTGACCTGAATGCTCCGGGTGGAATCAAAGGTGTATTTTTTTGTTTCCAGCTCTTTTTTGGCGAAGGCGACGCGTTCTTTGACCCGCTGCTCGTAGAGATCGTAGATTTCGATGGCGGGGCTGACGTTGCGTTTGGAAATGTAGTCCGGCAGCGTCGTGCTGTATTTCGCGCGGAAGCCGTCCACATCCTTTTGCGTGAAATAGATATGGCTGAAGTCGAGGAAATTCAGATAGGAATCGAGCACCTTCTTCGACATGGCCTCGTCGAATTCCCGGTGCGAAAGATGATGATTGGACAGCATGTTGGCCACATACATGGCCACGGTGCCGTAGTTGGTCTCTGCGCGCGTGGCAGCAGGAGTCAGCAAGCTGAAAAGAATGGTCAGCGAGAGGATTGAGGACTTGAACATAAGTCTTTTGGAGGTGGGGATAGCACGCTGAGATCAGCGTGCACACTTTGACCACCCTCGGCAATTAATGTTGAAATGTCCACCGCTTTCATGATGAATACCCTCATGGAAATCTCATTTTTTACGGGCGGCATGGCGATGACCAACGGCTGGCTGGTGCAAACCAGCGCCGGAACTCTCGCCGTGGATGCGCCGGAGGGCATGGCGGCCTGGTTGCGCGGCCGCGGTGTCACCGTTTCCACTTTGCTGCTGACGCATCAGCACTTTGATCACGTTCAAGATGCGGCCCTGATCCAGGGCGAACACGGGGCGCGCATCTTCGCGTTTGCGGACTATTCGCGAGACTTAACTCTCGAGCTTCTCATGGAAATGGCGACCGGCATGCCGGTCAAAGTGGAACCGTTTCGCGTGGATGAAATTCTCGAAGGCCGGACTGAAATTGAAGCCGGCGGCGTAAAATGGCGACTGGAACACATTCCCGGTCATTCGCCAGACAGCGTGACTTTCCACTGCGCGGAGGAGAAGATTATCTTCGCCGGCGATGTGCTGTTTGCCGGAAGCATTGGTCGCGCTGATTTCCCGGGCGGAAGCATGGAGGAACTCGTGCAGGGAATCGTGGAGAAACTCCTGCCGCTGCCGGATGCCACTCGCGTTTTTCCTGGGCACGGACCGGAGACGAGCATCGGTGCGGAGCGGATGGATAATCCGTATCTTTCGTGATTTGATTGCAAGATTTCCCTGATGACGCGCGATTGTTGATATGACCACGCGATTCTTCCTCTGCCTTGCTGCCCTTTGCCTCACGGCAATTTCAACTGCATTCGCAGCGGAAGTTCACGACATTGTGGTCTATGGCGGCACCAGCGGGGGCGTGGCCGCTGCGATTCAGGCCTCACGCATGGGAAAGACGGTGGTGCTCATCGAGCCCACAAAATTCCTCGGCGGCCTGACCACCGGCGGGCTCGGCGCCACGGACATCGGCAACAAGCGGGCCATCGGCGGCATCTCGCGCGAGTTTTATCATCGCATCTACCAATACTACGCCGATCCCGCGCATTGGCAGCAGCAGACGCGGGAAGAATATTTCGCGAAAAAACCACACGGCAACACCGAGTCGGAGGACACCATGTGGACTTTCGAGCCCCACGTCGCAACCCAGGTTTTCACTGACATGTTGCGGGAAACGAAAGTGCAGGTCGTCCTCGGCGAGCGGCTCGATCTGAAAACTGACGTCAAGAAAGACGGCGCACGCATCAGCGAGATTGTAATGGAAAGCGGACGGCGATTCCCGGGCAATGTGTTTATTGATGCCACCTACGAAGGCGATCTCATGGCCAAGGCCGGCGTCAGCTATCACGTTGGGCGCGAGGC
>JAIOQF010000297.1 GCA_021413535.1 Verrucomicrobiota bacterium | reverse complement strand
GTCATGGGGAAGGAGGTCCACGCAATCAAACAGACACTGACTTGAATTCCACCGGTTGTCTGACTGCCTTGGACAGATCACCGCAGAAATCATTTGTCCGGGTATGATGCTGCTACTATTTAGCATGGTGACTTCTTTTCCTTCCTTGACCCGGTGTCTTATCTTCATGGCTGGCAGCGTTGCCTGCACCATCGGCAGTCTGCACGCGGCGCCTAAATTTTCCGGAGCCACGGGCTATGAAATCGTGAAGAACAGCACGGAAATTGTGATCTCAGCAGGTGCCATCGAAAACACGAGCAAGGAGAACGCGACTGGCACGCTGATGCTGAAGGTCTGGGCGCGGGATACCCCCTATCAGACCGGGACGCTGGGCGGGGAACTCCTGGGCAGCTACAAGCTGGAAGGGCTCGCGCCGGGGAGGCAATACACTGCGCTCAAAAAGAGCGTGGCCTACACGCCGCCGAAGGTAAAGAAAAACTATGTCATCGTGCTCTCCCTCGTAGAATACCAAGCCAAAGCAGGTGGCTATGTGGTGGTGGACCACAGGAACATGCCGAACACCATTGCACTCGGGCCGTTGAAGTTGTTTCAGATGGACGGGCCGACCCACTGGCAGACGAGCACCGAAGGCGGGACGGTGGACATCGAGGTAGCGAAGATCACCCACCGCCGCACTGGAAACACGGGAGACCTCAAGCTCTCTGTGTGGGCGACGAAGGAGCCTTACCATGGCGGTGCGCTGAATGGATATGAAATCGGATCAGTCATGAAGAAACCTCTCGCGCCAGGTTACAGTTACACGGACGTGAAGAACACGGCAAAATACATTGCTCCACCCGAGGGCAACTACTATGTCAACATCATCCTGTTAGAGTTCGGCAGTGACCGGCAGTATTCAGTCGTTGCCCATATGGCCGGCTCGAAACAGTCAACCTTTGGCGCGCCGCACTAGGCGCGGCCCTTGAGTCCAAGGTGCTGCTGCACCACCCCCGAGTCTTCGGGCCAGTCCTAACATTGCAACTTTCATACTGGATCTTTCCTTTTTTGTCTGCTTATCAACTTATGATACGAAACTCAATAAGTGGTTTGACCGCCTCACTTCACTTCAACTCCCAGCAACCGCCTTCTTTCGTGCTGCGGGCGAAGATGTGGTTATAAGCAAGAACAGGATAGCTCCAGATCTTGCCGGTGATGAGTGCTTCGCGTTTAAGTTCCGTATATTTCGCAGGATCAGCTTTTACGAAAACAACCTCACCCTTGTCGGTCAGGGCGATGAGAGTGTCGCCACTGAGGATCACTTGGCCGGGGCCGTAACCAGCTTGCTCCCACTTCACGTCTCCAGTCTTGATGTCGACACAGGCCAGCGGCCCTTCGCCATATTTCTTGAAGCTGAACATGCCATAGAGATAACCATCCTTGACCACCGGGGTGCTCCAGTGGTTCGCAATTTTATCGCCCTCTTTGCGCCAGAGTTCGGTGGCCGTGAAATCAGAACCGCTCTTGCTAATCTTGAATGCGCCCGCGCCCACGCCGTAGCCAGCGGAACAATAGACAATGTCATCAGACACGACCGGCGAAGCAGCGGTGCTCGTTTTGTAAGGGAACGGTGCGCGCCACAATACTTTTCCATCTTGAGGAGTGACTGAGACCAGGCCGGTCTGGGTGAAAAAGATGCATTGATGGGTGCCGAGAATATCCGCAAGGATCGGTGTGGCGTGCGTCATGGTATCGTCCTCGCCCTTCCATTTCACGGCACCGGTTTTCTTATCAAGTCCCAGCAAAGCCTGGCCCTTTCCGCCACCAGCGAGCAGGAGGATGTCGCCGTCGATCACGGGCGACGCGGCGTTCTGCCAATGGATATTTTTGCCGCCGTTCTCTTTCTGCACATCATGCGACCAGATCATTTTACCATCCTTCGCGTCGAAGCAGAAAACTGTGAGCTGAGAGCCGATGACATACACCCTGCCCTCGTTCACCGCAGGGGTGCAGCGGGCGCCGTCGCCACCCTGATTATCGCGCGTGCCAGCGTTGCCTCCGCCGTCGTATTTCGCGTCATCCAATGCTTGAGCCCACAGTTCCTTGCCGGATTTTATGTCGAGCGAAACGAGAGTTTCCTTCCCATTGCGAGTGACAACAGTAAGCGCCTGAGTGCCGGCGACCGCGAAGGAGCTGAATCCATTCTCGGTGGGCACGGTCCAGAGTTTAGTGATCTTCGCCTTGCTGACGTCAGTGACGGGAAGAGCCGGGGCGATGCCGTTGTTCGATCCGCGAAACTGAGGCCAGGCACCGGAGTCGACCTTCTTCGGGGTTTCGGCGTGAAGTGCGCCAGCGACGGTGACGAGCACTACGAGGCCAAAATACTTTGTGAAGTGGAAATTCATCATGCTGGGACAGTGGGATTAAACGAGACTGAAGCACGCAACCAGCGCACTTGGCAACCTGCGATTTCCTATTCACCAAAGCCCTTCGCGCGCGGTTCGCGCTGGATGGTGTCCGCAGTGCTGGGCGACGTGACGAATGGCCCGCCCTCTAGCGGAGCGATGCCGGTGAAGGCGACATCGGGCATGTCGCTTGGTTTACCTGCGAGTGGAAACTCTTTGCGCAATGGGTGAAAGGGATACCCCTCCCACATCAGGATGCGCCGCAGATCAGGATGGCCGTCGAAACGGATGCCCATCATGTCGAAGACCTCACGTTCATGCCAGTTGGCCGTAGCCCAGAGGTCGCTCACGGTTGGCACCGTCTGATCTTCCGACGCGAGCGACTTCACACGCAGATGCACATGATGGCCGAGGCCGTAGAGTTCATAGACCATCTCGAAGCGAGGGGCCGCCTCGTTGTGATCCACGCTGGAGATGTCGATGAGATAATCAAAACCCATCTCATCACGGCAGTAGCGCAGCAGCGGCTTGAGTGATTCCAGCTTCACTGAGATGGACTGTTCGCCTCGGAACTCAGTCGTCGCGGTGATAGCATCACCAAATTTTTCCTTTAAAGCCAGAACCATCTGAGCGGCGTTCATAAAAATCAGGCAAGGCTTTCGATCAATTCCTTCTTCTGCTCCACGAACGAACTTTCCGTATCGATCTTCCGCTGCAAGCGCATCATGCCTTCCAGCAGCGCCTCGGGCCGCGGAGGGCAGCCGGAAATATAAACGTCCACCGGAATCAACCGGTCGATCCCCTGAAGCACCGCATAGCTGCGATACATGCCGCCACTGGAGGCGCACGCGCCCATTGCGATACACCACTTCGGCTCCGGCATCTGATCCCAGATGCGCTTCACCGCCAGCGCCATTTTGTAAGTCACGGTGCCAGCCACGATCATCACGTCAGATTGACGTGGCGAGAAACGGAACACTTCCATGCCGAAACGCGACATGTCATAGCGCGAACACGCAGTGGCCATCATCTCGATCGCACAACAAGCCAGGCCCATCGGCATCGGCCAGAGCGAACTCTTGCGCATCCAGTTGATCGCGGCGTCGAGTTTGGTGTGCACGACATTGCCCTCGATCTTCGAGTCGTAGCCAAACTGGTTCAAGCTGGGCGCTTCGGTCATGATGCCGCCAGATTAGTCCCGCGCGCCGGAGCGGCAACCAGTTTGTGAAAATTTTCACAAAACCTGACAAGCAAGGCTTCGTCATTCGCAAACACCGAGCAGCAAACTTCCCGGTTCCCGGCATGTTCGCCAGATGATCCACGAACTCACCGGAGACATCCTTCTCAGCAAAGCCGAAGCCATCGCCCACGGTGTTGCGCCTGACGACCATTTTGACAGCGGTCTGGCGCTCTGCCTGCGTCAGGACTGGCCAGCCTTGTCCAAAGACTTCCGCCATTTCTGTCATACGACGAATCCGGAACCGGGTAGCCTCTGGGTCTGGACCGGAACCAGCGGACAGCGCATCGTCAATCTACTGACCCAGCAACCCGCACCCAACGGTCACGGTCACCCGGGTCGCGCAACCGTAGAGAATGTGAACCACTGCCTGCGCGAACTCGCCAAACTCATAAAGAAGTCCGGCTTGAAGAGTGTTGCCCTGCCCCGTCTGGCAACTGGCGTCGGCGGTTTGTCATGGGATCAGGTGCTGCCTTTGATCAAGACTCACCTAGGCGATCAGGAAGCTCCGGTGTATCTTTACACCCACTACCAAAAGGGCGTGCCGGCCATGGAAGCAGCTTAACCGCCGAGATAGGCCTCGCGCACTTGGGGATCGGCGCGCAGTTCCGCGCTCGGCGCATGCAGGATCACGCTGCCGGTTTCCAAGACGTAGCCGTAGCTGGATGCCGCCAGCGCGAGGTTCGCGTTTTGTTCGACGAGCAGAATGGTGATGCCAAGGTCGCGATTGATCTCGGCGATTTTTTCAAAGATCGTCTTCACCAGCAGTGGCGCGATGCCGAGGGACGGTTCGTCGAGCATGAGGCAGCGTGGACTGCTCATCAGTGCGCGGCCGATGGCCAGCATCTGCTGTTCACCGCCCGACAGGGTGCCGGCGTTCTGCTGCAACCGCTCCTTAAGTCGCGGAAAGATGCTAAATACATAATCGAGATCGCTTTTGAATTTCGCGTCACGCTTGCGCCGATAGCCGCCCATGTAAAGATTCTCCAGCACGGTGAGGTTGGAGAAGACCATGCGACCTTCGGGAACGTGGCAAAGTCCGCGCTGCACCAGCACATGGGGCGCGACGTTCGTGATGTCCGCGCCTTCATAAAGCACGGTGCCGCCCGAGGCTTTCACCAGACCGGAAACCGCGCGCAGCGTGGTGGACTTGCCTGCGCCATTCGCGCCGATCAATGTAACGATGGCACCCTGCTTCACTTCGAGCGAAACGTCGCTGAGCGCTTTAATCGATCCATAGGAAACGTTGAGACCATTAATTTTCAGCATGGCAATCAGGCTGAGGCCCCTCCGACAACTTCATGATCCGCGCCGAGATAAGCAGCGATCACATCAGGATTCTTCTGCACTTCCTGCGGTGTGCCCTCGGCAATCTTCTGACCATAGTTGAGCACGACGATGCGCTCGCAGATGCCCATCACAACTTTCATGTCGTGTTCCACGAGCATGACGCCGATTTGAAACCGGTCTTTTACAAAGCGAATGAGCTTGGTGAGTTCTTCCTTTTCCGTGGGGTTCATTCCCGCTGCAGGTTCATCGAGCAGCAGCAGCTTGGGCTTTGTCGCCAGGGCGCGCACGATTTCAAGTCGACGCTGGTCCCCATAGGACAGTGCCTTGCACGATGTATGCTGGGCATCCTTCAACCCAAAAATGTCCAGGAGATCGAGAATGTCTGACTCCAGCTGTTTCTCTTCTTCGTGGAAGGCCGGACCACGCACCAGCGCGTGAGCGATGCCATGAGGCAGGTGCATGATGAAAGCGCTGCGCACATTGTCGAAAACGCTGAGCGACGGAAACAGCCGGATGTTTTGGAACGTGCGCGAAATGCCGAGCCGGGTGATTTGATGCGGCTTGTGCCCAGGCAATGATATGCCATTGAAACTGATGCGTCCTGAAGTGGGAACATAGACTCCCGTGATGAGATTGAATACCGTGGTCTTGCCCGCCCCATTGGGACCGATCAATCCGACGAGTTCGCCAGGATTGATCGTAAAACTGAGATCGCCCACCGCCTTGAGGCCGCCGAACTGGATCGTCACCTTGTCGAGTTCCAGCTTCGCGCTCATGCCGCCTCCTTCTTTTTCTTTTTCTGGAACAAGCTCGCCGGGAGAAGTCCCTGCGGACGCGCAATCATCATCACAATGAGGATCAGGGCGAAGACGATCATGCGATACTGTTCAAAATCACGCAGCTTTTCATTGAGAATGGTCAGCAGGACTGCCGCTGCGATCACACCCGGGGTGCTGCCCATGCCGCCGAGAATGACCATCACCACCACGTCCACGGACTTGAGAAAGTTGAATCCTTCCGGCGAGATTGTGGTTCGGAAATGAGCATACAAACCGCCAGCCAGTCCCGCGAAAAATGCACCGAGCACAAAGGCCACCACCTTGTAACGCACCGTGTTGACTCCCATGGCCTCGGCTGCGATTTCATCGTCTCGCACCGCGAGAAAGCCACGGCCGTATGTCGAGTTTACCATGGTGCTAACCACATAGATCGTGACTGCGGCAACACCGAAAACCCAGAAGAAATTTGTATACGAAGGAATTCCCTTCAATCCCAGCGCACCGCCGAAAGCTCCGTCGCCGCTGGTGTTCGTCAACACCACGCGAATAATTTCATTGAAGCCCAGCGTCACGATCGCCAGGTAGTCGCCCTTCAGTCGCAGCGACGGCATTCCGACCATCCAGCCGCTCACAGCCGCACAGCCGCCGCCCACCAGCAACGCGATGAGAAACGTGATCGCCGTGGCGAATGTGCCACCGCCGAAGATGCCCAGAAGTTGATCTCCGAGCTGCAAGGTCACGATGGACGCGCCATAAGCACCGACCGCCATGAACCCGGCGTGCCCCAGCTAGAACTGTCCGGTGTGGCCGTTCACCA
>JAIOQF010000211.1 GCA_021413535.1 Verrucomicrobiota bacterium | reverse complement strand
TCAAAGAGTATTTGCGCGCCCAGTCCGTAATCGCGCAGATCCATAGGATAGCCAAGTTTTTCATTAGCCTCGACGGTATCCATCCCCTGCTCTTGCAATTTGTAGGCATGAATCTTCGCAGGCAAGCCGATGCCACGACCTTCCTGCCGCATGTAAATCAGAACACCGCGCCCCTCTTTTTCAATCCGCTCCAGCGCCGTGTGCAACTGGCTGCCGCAATCACAACGACGCGAACCAAAGACGTCGCCGGTCAAACATTCGCTGTGCACGCGAACCAGCACCGGATGACCATCGTCGATCTGGCCTTTCACCAGCGCCAAGTGATGCTCGCCGCCATTGAGTTTGCTCCGATAAAGATGCAGGTCGAACTCGCCGTAGTCAGTCGGCATCTTGATCACCTGCTCGCGCTCGACGAGTTTCTCTCGCTCCTGACGGTAGCGGATAAGACTTTCAATGGTGCCGATTTTCAACTGATGCGCCTTGGCAAATTCAATAAGCTGCGGCAGCCGCGCCATGGTGCCGTCGTCATTCATGATCTCGCAAATCACGCCCGAGGGATCTAGACCCGCCATCGTCGCCAGATCTACTGCGGCCTCCGTGTGTCCGGCGCGACGGAGCACGCCGCCATTCTTCGCGATGAGTGGAAAAATATGGCCGGGCTGCACAAGGTCGCCCGCCTTGCTGGCAGGATTCGCTAGGACTGAAACCGTCTGCGCACGATCTGGCGCGCTGATGCCGGTATGAATGCCCTTTGCGGCGTCCACGCTCACGGTGAAATTGGTTTGAAAGGAATCGCCCGTCCGCTGGACCATGGCGTTCAATCCGAGATTTTGTGCACGCTCCTCGGTGATGGGCACACAGATGAGACCGCGCGCGTGCTTGGCCATGAAGTTCACCATCTCCGATGTGGCGCACTGTGCGGCACAGATGAGATCGCCCTCGTTCTCGCGGTCGGCGTCATCAGTGATGATCACCAGCTTCCCCGCACGGATGTCGGCGAGGATTTGCTCGATGGTGGCGAATGGGGAATGGGAAGACATTGTGATGGAATCTAGCATGGGATAAGAAAGTTACGAATAAGAGCCGCTGTGAGCGCCGTCTGGCTCATAGGTCAGCCCTGATTGATCCGTTTGACGAACGCCACTTCCATCTCGCTGATATTAAGATCGCCACCGAAGTTGAACGGGAGCGCTGGCAGCGCGCAATCGGCTGCGCCAATCTCGAAAGTGGACGGCAGGTCGAGGTTCACGACCCATTTCAACGACGATTGCGCCAGGCTGGACGTTTGAACTGAGACCGCATAAACTCCGTTCGGCGGAAGCTCCTCGTTCTCCACTAGGATGTTCGCCGTTGGAAACCCAGGCTGTCGGCTGGGCTGCTTTCCTTTCTCTATTTTGCCCAAGACCGTATAGTTCCGGCCCAGGAGAATTTTTGCCTTTACGAAATCGGCTGCGCGCACCGCCTCGCGAACGCGAGTGCTGCTCACTATGCCCCCCTCAGCATGGACATCAGGCACTCCATGAACTTCGAAGCCAAATTGCTGGCCGAGTTCAGCAAGTTTGTGGATATTTCCCTCGCGTCCACTGCCAAAGCTCCACGAGCGACCCACCGAGACCAGGCCCAGTGGCCGGCACACAAGCACGAGCGATTCCACAAACTCGAGGGCGGACATCTTCGCGGTTGCCCGATTAAACGGATACAGCAGCGTGTGCTCCACGCCGAGCGAAGCCAGCAGCCGGAGTTTGTGCCGCGTGCTGCAGAGTAATCGCGGCGCGACCTCCGGTCTCAGAACCTGCAACGGATGAGGATCGAATGTCAGCACTACTGCGGTGCCATGGTGCTCCGCCGCGTAGTCCAATGCTCCCCGGATCACCTCCCGGTGTCCGAGATGCACACCATCAAACATCCCGATGGCGAGGGCAATGGGCCCGGGAAGGTTGGAGAGTTCTTCAAATGTCGAAAGTGTGTTCATCGGCATCAGATGTATGATTGAAAGTTTATATTGAGTATGGATGGCGATTTCTCAGTGACCTGCTTGATGGAACCAGCTTCACGTTCCTTGTCCCTAAAATTGCCAGCGCAAACCAGCCGCGAGATAGGCACCGTGATTTCCTGATGAACTATAGGGCTCGACCCCAACTCCGACGACCGCTTCTAGATGATCGCTGATGTCGAATTCATAATCGAGACTGATGGAGAGAGCGTTGCTATCTTCCGGGACTTCATTGGTAGCGGCCCAGACACTGAGTTTGAATGCATCGGTTTCATTCGGCAGCCAGCGGCTGAACCACAGAGCCCAGGCGGTGAGTGCGATGTAACCCTGACGGTTGCCTTCATTGTGCGATGTTGAAATCACACCCGCGAGTTCCCCTCCGATCCACCAGTCCCGTGTCAGTCCCTTCGCAAGGCTGATCTCGGGGGTGATATCGATTCCCTTGTCAGCAAGTTGGGA
>JAIOQF010000015.1 GCA_021413535.1 Verrucomicrobiota bacterium | reverse complement strand
CGCGCTCGCTGTAAGCGGCAGCGGCCATCCTGGCAAAATATTCCGCAGCTTCCCGGTCGCCTAACAAATCAAACAGCACCGCCGCGCTCGAACATTTGCCGCCATCTTCGTGGGCATCATACGGTCGATGATCGCCATAGGGAATCGCCCCCTTGTTGACATACCAGCGCAGAAAACCGGACGCCTTGGCAATCGCCTTGTCCACAGCGGGATCCTTCACTCCGGCTTCCCGCGCCAGCACCAATGAGATGGTCAGACTGAGTCCCGGCTGGTTCATGCAGCCATATCCTGAAACATTACCGCTCGGCAAGGCAGGACTGTGGCCCCAAGTTCCGACACCACTCTGGCTCTTCACAATCTCCAACGTGATTCGCTTCATGCCCTCAAACACCGACTGATCGCCAGTGGCCATCACATATTCGGCCAGGAACATGTTCGCATAGCCGTAATCCCAATTTACATAACCTTTAAACTCATTTTCAGCCACTTGCTTCGCATAGGCCGCCAGCATCGGCCGGTATTCCGGTTTGCCGCTGGCCAGCAGCGCCAGCCCGTTCATGTCGTTGGGGATCGTTACCCACTTGAATCCGCGTTTAGCGATTGCCTCGCAGCCCAGTTCAAAGACCCGCTTCGATTTCGGGCAATCGTATGGCGCTGTGGCGCTGTAAGCGCCCATCACTTTGAGTTTGAGATCCACCGTCTCCGTCTTGCCCGCCCGCCAGCGTGTGATACGCAGATCACCGCCGCCTTTTTCCTCTTCTGCCGCCGCGATCGCGCGCGCAAACTGAATCCGCGCGGTCGGACCCAGAGGCCAGTCGTGGCAGTCGTCATGTTTGTCGCCCATCGTGAAGTCCGGAACTTCAGCTGTCGGACTCACCAATATCTGGGTGATAGCACCCGCACGCCAGCGAGTCACGGCTACTTTTGTATGTTTTTTCCGGGCTTCGCCGAATTGCCTGCCAACCATCCCGAACGGATCAGATACCAGTGGCTCGCCATCCAATGCCAGAATCACGTCGCCAGCCGCCAAAGGCTCCCCGCGCAGCATTCCCTTCTGAAAGTATGCGATGTAGATCGGACGAAGACCGTTGACGGTGCCCATCTCGCAGGCCCGCCCAGCGACTTCAAAAGGGCGATTCGATGCCAACTGCGCCGGAGTCGGCTTGAAATTCGGCGGCAGATCGATCGTGTCGGGAATGGACACTTTCTCGGCTGCCCAAGTCGAAACCGCCATTCCCGCCAACGCGGCCAGAACTTTAATGATTTTGTTCATGAGAATTCGATTAGTTTTTCCTTATTGTGAACCGCTAGCTTGTTTGCGGATGTCTTGGCAATGAAATCCTTCAAACCGATCAAGTTTGGCGTGTCGGTGTTGGCTTCGATTTCTCTGACGAACTTGTCGAAACTCGCCGCAGCAGCAAAACAAACGGACGGACCGATCCTCACCGATCGCACTCGCCCATCACGAAATCAAAACTGCCGAGAATAGCTGGCACATCGCTGACCATGTGGCCCGGCAGAAGCTTCGACAGAATGCTGAGATTAACAAAGGACGGAGCGCGAATTTTGAGGCGATAAGGAACGCCGCCGCCCTTGCTGCAAATATAGAATCCAAGCTCGCCCTTGGGGTTTTCTGCACCGAAATACACTTCGCCAGCGGGTGCATCGACTCCCTGGGTGGCGACGATGAAATGATGGATCAGTTCCTCCATCTTCATGAGCACGCCCTCCTTCTTCGGCAGCACGTTCTTCGGATCACCCACATTGATCGGTCCGCCCGGAAGAGTGGCCAGCACCTGCTGCAGGATGCGCACGCTCTGGCGCATCTCTTCCATGCGGACAAGGTAGCGGTCATAACAGTCGCCCTTGCTGCCGATGGGAATGTCGAACTCGTATTGCTCGTAGCCGAGATACGGATGCACCTTGCGCAGATCGTGATCCACGCCTGAGCCGCGCAGATTCGGACCGCTGAGACCGTAGGCGATGGCATCCTCCTTGGAAATTACACCGAGGCCCTGGGTGCGGTCGATGAAGATGCGGTTCTTCGAAAGCAACGCTTCCAGTTCATCAATGACCGGCACCACTTCGCCGAGGAACTTTTTCAGCCCGCTGATAAAAGCCTCGTTCAAATCACGCGTCTGACCGCCGATGCGGGTGAAGCTGGTGGTGAAGCGCGCGCCAGTGAGCTGCTCGCTCAGGTCATAAATTTTTTCGCGCTCGGTGAAGGTGTAAAGGAACGCAGACATGGCGCCCACGTCCATGGCGAAGACGCCGACTCCCAGTAAATGCGATGAGATGCGCGCCATCTCGCAGCAGATCACCCGGATGGCCTGACCGCGCGCGGGCAGTGTCCAGCCCATGAGCTTTTCAACCGCCATCGCGTAAGCGACGTTGTTGGCCAGCGGCGCCAAGTAATCCAGCCGGTCCGTGTAGGGCACGAACTGGTTGTAGTGCATGTTTTCAGCGATCTTTTCATCGCCGCGATGCAGGAACCCCACATCCGGATCAGCCTTGGTGACGATCTCGCCGTCCAGCTCCAGCACGAGGCGCAGCACGCCATGCGTGGCCGGGTGCGACGGCCCCATGTTGATGACCAGCTTCTCGCCGATCATGTCCTGCACAGCATCCTCGTGCTGCATCGCTTTCGCGGCAGCATCAGGAACTTCAAGCTCGCGGACAGTTGTGGCCATAAAACGGGTCGGAAAAGACAGTGCGCGCTGTGTCGCAGGCGGCAAGGCGAATTTGTGAAATATTTCACAAGCGGCGGGAGCACTGGCACCCTTGCCGGCGTTCACAGCACATTTCTCACCAGCCACTCCTGAATCCACGCGTAGAATTCGTAGCGCATCAACACCAGCAGCCTTTCGGGATTTTCTCCGGCACCAGACTGCTCTTGCACGATGAATTCCTCGGGCGCGTCTTTGGCGTCGTGCAGCTTGTATTTCAAATCGAGCAGCAGCCGAGCCTGATTGAGAGTGCTGAACCAGGCTTGCCCGTGCGCCAGCGGCACGTCGAGGCGGTAGAATTTCACTTCCAAGTCACCGGTTT
>JAIOQF010000210.1 GCA_021413535.1 Verrucomicrobiota bacterium | reverse complement strand
CAAGCAATACTGCTACAAGTGTCATTCAGAATTGCAGAAGAAAGAAAAGGGCAAACTGGTGCTCGATAATGTCACACGACTGGCTGGTAAAATCGGACCTGGGGAGATCATCAAGCCGGGCGATCCCGATGGCAGCAGCTTTTACACGGCGATGACTCTGCCGAAATCAGATGAGGATCACATGCCGCCCGCGAAGGAGACACAACCCCCGGCGGCCAACATCGCGGTCATCAAAGCTTGGATCGCAGAAGGCGCGTCGCTCGATGGCAAAGCGCCGGCTGCAATTGTCACTCCACCCGCAGTTGCGCCCGCTGTCGCTGGTCCGATCATGACGTGGACCAGCGCCGATGGAAAATCCATTCAGGCCAGCTTCGTGCGGCTCGAAGGTGATAACGTCGTGATCAAGCGCGCTGATGGCGTCAGCTTTACGCTTCCGCTGAGTCGTCTTTCACCCGAGAGCCAGACTCAAGCAAAAAGTGCCGCCAAGTGACATTCACAAGCCCGGCGGATGCCGCATCGAGTAGCCTTGGTAACTGCGCGCCGTCGGACGCCACCGGGGACCATCACCGCGACCACTGCCGAAATCGCTCGTATCCAAGCGCAGCCCGCAAATGCTCATGAAAACGTGTCCGCCGCGTGCATAAATCGTGATGAAACGTCCAGGACCAGGATCACCGTAATATTGCAAGTCTTGTGAGAGGCGTGGTCCCGGCAGCAATCCAGCATGATGCAAGACGAATGAAACCGACCCGGAGCAATCGTAGCCGCGGTCATAAAGATAACGATGTCCCCCGCCCCAGAGATAGGGCTTGCCTTGGAGACGGTTGCCCGCCTCGACCGCGCGCAGCACCGGCTGAGGCATGTCAGGAGTCGCATGCGCATAACGACCGTCATAATTGAGGACGGGCAAGGAGTTGCGCGCATACGAAGCCGCTATCACGGACGAAGCTGCACCGTATCGTTCCGCAGAAGACTTCTGAGTCCAGATCAACACCACAAAGAGCAAGACCCAAGTCTCGCAACAAAGTCGAAGGGTTGGATGGATGCGCGATAACAAGCTCATACGAATAATCAGGTTACCGATCAACATTATGGTAATTATAACAAGCTTCAACAATTTTCTCCACCAATTAATTAAATATGCCTAATTATTAGGATATATTGATTTTTAATCCCATCAGGGTTCTGACTGCCGCTCCTTGCGCCCACGCCAAAGCGTGGCATTCTCCGCGCTCTTTTCTTCACCCAACACTCATGGCCCTGATCGTCCAAAAATACGGCGGCACTTCGGTCGGTAATCCCGAACGAATCTGCAACGTCGCGCGCCGCATCCTCGAAACTCAGCACGCCGGCAATAAAGTCATCGCCGTCGTCTCCGCCATGTCCGGCGTGACCAACAATCTCATCGACCTCGCCAACGCCGTTTCAAAAAATCCGACCGAGCGCGAAATGGATGTGCTCCTGGCCACCGGCGAGCAACAGACCATCGCGCTCACCGCTATGGCGATCAATTCCATCGGCGGCAAAGCCGTCTCGCTCACCGGTGCGCAGGCCGGCATTCAAACCGATGGCGTCCACACCAAGGCGCGCATCTCGGATATCACGCCGACGGAAGTTCACGAGATGCTCGAAGAAGGAAACATCGTCATCCTGGCCGGATTCCAAGGACAGACGCGTGACGGACTCATCACGACTCTTGGTCGTGGCGGCTCCGATTTGACCGCCATCGCCATGGCCGCAGCGGTGAAGGCCGACCTCTGCCAGATCTTCACCGATGTCGATGGCGTTTACACCTGCGATCCGCGCGTCGTGAAGACCGCAAAAAAAATAAACGTCATCAGCTACGATGAAATGCTGGAAATGGCCAGCAGCGGCAGCAAAGTGATGCAGAGCCGCAGCGTCGAGTTCGCCAAAAAATTCGGCGTGCGCTTTGAAGTTCGCAACAGCATGAACACCAACCCCGGCACCCTAGTGAAAGAAGAAGAAAAAGGCATGGAATCTGTCGTCGTGCGCGGCGTCAGCATCGAGCGCAACCAAGCCAAGGTCACCATCGACGACGTGCCCGACCGCCCCGGCGTGGCCGCAATCATCTTCAGCGCCATCCGCGATGCAAACATCATCATCGACATGATCGTGCAGAACGTCAGCTGGGATGGCGAGACCGACATCTCCTTCACGTGCAGCGCCGCAGAACTTCCCAAAGCTGAAGCGGAGTTGAACAAGATCATTCCCACGCTGGGCGGCAATGTGAAACTCCGCAGTCAGAGCGGTGTCGCCAAGCTCAGCATCGTCGGCATCGGCATGAGAAGCCACAGCGGTGTCGCCGCCAAAATGTTCAACGCGCTGGCAGAAAACGGCATCAACATTCAGATGATTTCAACCAGCGAGATCAAGACCGCCGTCACCGTGAACGAAAACGAGATCGAAAAAGCCGCCAAAGTTGTGCACACGGCTTTTGGATTGGATGCGTGAACATGTTCGTGGCTTCAACAGGTAAAAGCGAAATGCTTCCCTGATGGCCGAACACTTTCTCAAGCATGCACTGCGAGTTCGGCGCTTAAATTGCGAACGATGACTTCGCGGAGGTCATCGATGCTGACGGGCTTGCTGAGGAAGTCGTTCATGCCGGCGTCCTGGCAGCTTTCCTTCACCCCGGCTAGACTGTGGCCCGTGAGAGCAATGATGACGGGTTGATGGCTGAGTAGGAAGTTGCCGCGTATTTCCCGGGTGGCATCGATGCCATCCAAGTCGGGCATGTGAAGATCCATGAGGATGAGATCATAGTTGTTCTGCGTCATCATGTCGACGGCTTGGCGTCCGTTTTCGGCAAGGTCGGCCTGATAGCCGAGTTTAGAAAGCATCATGCGGCCCAGCTTTTGATTCATAGGCTGATCCTCGGCGAGGAGGACGCGCGCGGGATAGTCGGCGGCGAGCGTGCGGATGCGCGGTTTGACAATGGAGGCGGGATTGCCATCGGGAACGGACGCACCGGCGGTGGCGGCGGCGCGGGTGGCGTTGAGAGATTGGACGATGGCTTTCATGAGATCCCGGCGATTGACGGGCTTGGGCACGAAGGTGGAGCGAGAGCCGGCGCTGGCCATGATGGCGTGCTTGATCTGCTCGTGGCCGAGGGGAGCGAGGCAGACGATGGCTTTCCCCTGGGCCCGGGCTTCGGTGGCGATGCGGATGATGGCAGGGAGCTGCTGCGGGGAGGCGTCGAGCAGAAGAACGGAATAGTCGCCGCTGAGGAGTGACTCTGGATTGGAATCGGGTGCGAGCTGCCGGATGTCTGCGGTGATGCCCCAAAGGGTGCCGTAATGTTGGACGATGCCGGCGGTCGTTGGATGCGAGGATACGATGCGCGCACTCTGGCCGCGCAGGGTGATGAGGCGGGCTTGATCTTCGGCGACGAGGGCATCGTTATCTGGCGCGGCGCGCAGGGGAATTTCCAGATAGAAATTGGAGCCGACTCCGGGTTCGCTAGTGACGGAGATTTCCCCGCCCATGATGCCGCAGAGCTTGCGGGAGATGGCGAGGCCGAGTCCGCTGCCGCCGTATTTGCGGGTGGTGGAGGTGTCAGCCTGGGTGAATGCGTTGAAGAGCTGCGGCAGTTTTTCCGGGGCGATGCCGATGCCGGTGTCGCGCACGGAGATGTGGAGCCAGGTGCGCTCGCCAGTGACGGGGTGTTGCCGCAATACGGGCTGGGCGAGAACAAGAATTTCACCCTGGTTGGTGAACTTGATGGCGTTGCCAAGCAGATTGACGAGGACTTGTTTGATGCGGTGGAAGTCGCCGGTGATGTTGCGGGGGAGCGCTTCGCTGACGTGATAGTTCAGCTCAATATTCTTTTCCGTGGCCTTAAAGGCGAACATGGCCATGGTTTCCTGGAAGAGTTCCTCAAGGTTCACGGGAATTTCTTCGAGATTCAATTTTTCGGATTCGAGCCTGGAGAAATCCAGGATGTCATTGATGAGATGGAGGAGGGATTCACCGCTGGAACGGATCATGCGAACGAATTCCATTTGTTCGGAATCGAGGCTGGTGTCGAGCAGGAGAGAGGTCGTGCCGATGATGCCGTTCATCGGAGTGCGGATTTCATGGCTCATGCTGGCGAGGAAATCGGCCTTGGCTTCGAGACCGGATTGAGCAAGTTTTTCCGCAGCCTGCGATTCCTGGATCATGAGCTGGCGCTTAGTCTCGTTCTTCTCGATCTGATCCATCGCTTCATTGAAGAAATGCGCGGCGCGGGAGATGTCATCGGAGCCGCGTTCCGGGAGACGATGGGACCACTGACCCTGGCGGAGGGCGAGCACGCCGTCGGTCAATACCATGAGACGGCGGGAGATGCTGCGGCCCACGAAGTAGAACATGAGTCCGGCAAGTCCGGCGCAGCCGGGGCCGACGATCCAGAGCAGCGTGGTGAATTGCTGGGTGGCGAAAAGATGCCGCAGTTCAAAACGCGGCTGCTGCATATGGATGATGCCGACGACGGAGCCATCGGCGAGGGTAATGGGGGCGGCGGCGGTGACCCAGGTCGCGGCTTGGACATGGGCGTCTTTGGTTTCAATGAAACGAGGCGACATGGCGCAGGGTGCTCCGGCCCAGACTTGGGCGACGGCGGGAGATTCTTCGATATTGGATGTCGAGGCCGGGGCCAGTTCGGTGGGAACGATGCTGGGGGTGGTGAAGTAACCGGTGCGGACGAAGCGCCCCTTTTTGCTTCGAGAATCATCTTCGTGGCGCAGCACTTCCACGGCGAGACCGAGAGTGCTGAGCGGATCGTCGCCGTTCTCGGCCAAGAGCCGGCCGCGGATGCGCTCCTCGATGTTGCCGGGAATTTGTGGCGGGAGTTCCACTAGCTTGCTGTCCTTGAAATACGTGCGCAACTCCGACACGCCGGTGAAGGCCTGGCTGAGCAGGAAGGAGCGCTGCGCGGCGCGCAGGGCGCTGACTTCGTGCCAGGCAAATGCGCCGCCGACAGCGAACGCTCCCAGCGCCGCTGCCAGCACCGCGCAGAAGACGAGCCGCGTGGTGAGGATTGATTTCATGCTTCCGTCCGGATTACCCAGAATTCAATCATCAGGCTGGCACCATCTCGCCTGCTGCCGTTTGCGACTCGGCGGAGTAGGCACACTGATAAACTGCCTGGGCGAGGTCATCTGCGGTGAAGGGTTTGGCCAGCGTGGCGTTGAAGCCCATTTCGATGCAAGTTGATCCGATTTCATCACCAAAGAATCCGCTGCAAGCCAGCAATCGAACGCCCGGCTGTATCTCCCGCAGATGATTCACGGCATCGAGTCCGGACATGCCGCAGGGCAGGATGAGATCGAGGATGACCATGTCGACTTGAGTATCGCGTTCGCGCATGTGCTGAAGCATTTGCACGGCGTCTTCACCGGAGCTTACATTAATCACGCTCCAGCCCATGGCGGTGAGCACGGCACCGGTCATGGCGCGAACGAGAGGTTCGTCATCCACGAGGAGGATGGTTCCGTTGGAGGCTTGCGGGATTTCGTTGTAAGTTTTGGTGGGTTTGTTATTCCAGATGGCCATGGTGTTATCAGGTTGAGTGTTGTTAAAAAATGGTTAGATAGCGGTGTAAGAGAGGCAGCGGATTTCCTCCATAGTGGTGTGACCGGAGATGACTTGGGAGAGTCCTTCTTGATAGAGGGTGCGGAATCCGTTTTTCAAAGCGACCACCCGCAGCGCGCTCTGGGGTGCGCCCTGCTCGATGAGATCGCGCAGCTCGGCGTTGACTTCGCAGAGTTCCATCAGCGCGATTCGTCCGGAGTAGCCGGTGCCGTGGCACTCGGTGCAGCCGACTTGTTCATAGATGGGCGAAGTGATGGGCTGAGTGATGGCGCCCTGGCGGGCCATCATGGCCTGAAGTTCCATGCTGGCGGCGATGGGACGCTTGCAGTAGTTGCAAAGGCGGCGCACGAGGCGCTGGGCCTGGCTCAGGGCGAGGGAGTCGGAGACGAGATATTTTTCCACGCCCATGCTCAGGAGACGCGAGACCGCGCGCAACGAATCATTGGCGTGGAGCGTGGTAAGCACGAGGTGTCCGGTGAGGGAGGCATTAATGGCGGCATTGGCAGTCTCCGCATCGCGGGATTCACCGATGAGAATGATGTCGGGGTCAGCGCGCAAGAGGGAGCGCAGGCCGTTGGCAAAGTCGAGGTTGTAGACGGGATTGGTCTGCGTCTGGTTGATGCCTTCGATTTCGTATTCGATGGGATCTTCGATGGTCTGGATGTTGACGCTGGCGTCGTTGACGCTGTTGAGCAAGGCGTAGAGCGTCGTCGTCTTACCGGAGCCGGTGGGGCCGGTGACGAGAATGAGTCCTTGGTCGCGCTGCATGGTGCGCGAGAAAATGTCGATCTGGCGCTGGCTGAGATTGAAATCACTCAGGCTGCGCACGCCGTCCTGCTTGTCGAGGAAGCGCATGATGACCTTCTGAAACTCGCGGCGGGTGGGCACGGCAGCGACGCGGACG
>JAIOQF010000290.1 GCA_021413535.1 Verrucomicrobiota bacterium | reverse complement strand
TTGCCTTCCATGTGTCCGGCAAGTCTGGGATGAACAGCCACCAGATGGAGACAGGATTGCTTGGTTGATGATATCGCGGTTGAATCAATGGGCCTGATGCCTTCGGGACAGGTGATAAAAACTGACAGGCCGTGACTTTGCAAAAGTTGCACCAGCTTGTCGGCATCATCTTCGGCAAGCATGTCTGATTCCAATCGCCGGCACAAAATCATATCCACATCACCCCGCGCCAGCATCTCCTTCGCGCCAGTCACGATGCAGTATTCGTCCCTGGCGTTACCAAGGTTCAGGCAGTGAATGCGTCTGATGGATCTGCCTGAGCAATAGTCATCCAGTGACACTGATGGATCTCTGGGCGAAGCAGCACCGGAACATGAAGCGGCCATGCTGTTGATGACGACGCTGCCGCCGTCTGCGATCAATCTGCGCAGGAGCAGATCGTGTGAGTTCGGTGCTCCCTCGAAACAATGAAGTTCAGGCTGGCTAAATATGCGGATGGCATCGGCGCTCCAATCGCCTGTGCCAGCGCCGGCATCGAAAATAACCGGGGATTCCGGCAAAAGCCTCCGGGCCAGTTCCAAGATGGGGAGTTCGCATGACTTGCGGCATCGGGCGGGTGATACTTCCTGCAGCACGCGGTCGACCGTCGTTTTTAAAAAGGGATGAACGATGCCCGACTTCTCCAGCGCGCTGACGATCTGAAACGCATCCAGTCTGGCGCCGCTTCCGAGCAGTGCCTGTGCGAGATAGCAATCCACGCGCCAGTGATTCAAATCCAGATTGATCGCCCTGCGAAAGTCAGCGGCGGCCTCGTTCCAGGAACCGGCCCTCAATCGTGTCAGGCCCGCCCAGAGATGGTAGTGACCGCCGAGCCCGAAGGTCTCGGAATTGGCGAAGCCTCTGGCCAGTGTCGCAAGTCCTTTGGCGACGGACGAAGAACATTTTATCAAGTTATGTTCCGCATGCAGGGCTGCCGCAAGTCCGGCATCATCCGACATTGATGAACTTTCATAAACTCGACTTGCGAGCAAAGCGGTGCTGATTTCGTCCAGTGGACGATTCAGCGACGAAGACACGGCGATCAATGTATCTCCCCATACGCCGAGTTCCACTTTGGGATCCAGCTCGCGGAATGCCGTCACCAGTTCAGCCGCGGTGGGATATCCGGCGAGTGATTCGGCGCGCTCCTCGCGGGGAGGGTTGGCCCCAAAAATTCGCAGATCATCCACCAGGACCATCCATTGTGTTAATTGCGATTTCCCGATGGACATGGCTGGTCGTGCGAAATTTTTCCTGAGCCGCAGCGTGCAATTCCGGGCTGAGTTCAATTGTGTGCACTTGGTCGAACAAGGTCGCCGCCAGTGCGGTGGTCGCGCAGCCGTAAGTTCCAGTCTCGACGAATACCCTGGCCTTCAACTTACTGATGCAATAAGTCAGAACCGATGCTGACAGGGAGGTATTTTTAGTCTTTGGAACGTGGAACTTCAGCGGCTTCCCGGGCTGCTTCGCCTTGCGGAAAAATAATTTTCCAATAATCTTCTTCCATCTCATCATTAGAGGCTTGCAGTGGCGCGTCTTGGGGTGGCTGTCTCAATACCGTCGGCCAGACAATTTGCAACGATCCCCTTGGCTGAGAGGGATCGTGCGGGAGATCGGCGGGCATCCGGGGATGGAACGATGTTTTTCACTGCAAGAAACCTCTTGCGCCAAGCCCGATTTACGCCAGTTTGTCTGCCCTTCCGGGCCCCCTTAGGGGGAGCCAGAATACTTACCCCACGCACGCCATGAGCATCATCACCAAAATCGAACGCGAACAATTGAGGACCAATCTTCCAACCTTCTGGGTGGGGGATACCGTGAAAGTTCATACGCGCGTCATCGAAGGCGACAAAGAACGCATTCAGATTTTCGCCGGTATTGTCATCGCCTATCAAGGCAACAGCTCAAACAAGGCCTTTACCGTGCGCAAAATTTCCTACGGCGAAGGTGTCGAACGCGTCTTCCCGATGCACACCCCGCGAATCGCCAAGATTGAGGTCGTCAAAAAAGGCCGCGTCCGTCGTGCGCGCCTGCACTATTTGCGCGATCGCGTCGGCCGTGAGGCGGTGAACGTGAATGAAGTTCGGAAGGAGCAGGTTGCTGCTCAACCGATTGAGGCTTGATCAGGCTTGCGCTGTGACGGCGGGGTTCCTGCCTGAATTGGTAAAAGCGTAAATCGCGCGGTCGGCATTCCGGCTTAAGGCTCGGAACTTACCGTCGATGATCTCGCGGGAAAAACGGCCCTGCAGTTTGACGAGGTTTAAAACCCGCTCCACTTCGGGCGCGCCTAAACTGGAATCTTCGATCAAGGTCTGCGCCCGGGATGCGGTCGTGCTCCAGACAAAAATCTCGGTGGCGATATCCACTAAGCGGCCCAGAACAAGCTGCTCGCGTTCAAGTTTCGGTCCGAACCAGGTCATGGCATGGAAGATGGCGCGGGCCAGTCGGCGGCTCTGTCGGGCCACGAGACGCATCTCGAGCGTCAGCGCGGGATGCAGATGCGCGATGGATTGGCCGGCGCACAAGGGGAACCATTGACGCGGATACCACAGGGCGTAGTGGCGAACTGCTTTCAACGCGGCCCTGGCGCGATCCTTGAGCGGCAGTTTTGAATTGAACATGGCGGCACCGAGTTTCAGATGCGGGTCAAGTATTTCACGCGCGATGAAGAGGCGCATGATCTCGCTGCTGCCTTCAAAAATGGTATTGATGCGCGCATCACGGAAGAAGCGTTCCACGGGTTCTGGTTTTTCATCTCGGTCGGCCTGGCTCTGCGCGGTTTCATAACCGCGTCCGCCGCGAATCTGCATGGTGTTGTCCATGATTTCCCACGAGCGTTCCGTCCCCCATAATTTCGCCATCGCGGCTTCCAATCGGACATCAGCGTTCTTGTCGCGATCCACCAAGGCACTGACGTAGAGGGTCACGGCTTCCATGGCGAAAGTGTTCGCCGACATGCGCGCCAGTTTTTCGGCGATCGCACCATGCTGCCGGATGGGCTGGCCCCATTGCACGCGCGAACTTGTCCAGCGCATGCAGATGTCGAGACAACGTTTCGCCAATCCGGTGCAGGCTGCGGGAAGTGTGATGCGACCAGTGTTCAGCGTGGCCAGTGCAACTTTTAGTCCGCGTCCTTCGCCGCCGATGATATTTGTTTTTGGGACGCGCACATCCCGGAAGCGGATGACTCCGTTGTAGAGAGCGCGCAAACCCATGAAATGACAGCGGCGGACGATCTCCACTCCGGGCATGCTGGTTTCCACAATGAAAGCGGATGTCGCGTGGGGATTTTTCGCTGTTGGAGTCCGCGCCATCACCACGATAACTCCCGCGCGAGTTCCGTTGGTGCACCAGAGCTTCTCTCCGTTGATAATGAAATCTTCGCCATCCGCAACCGCAAGGGTCTTCATCCGAGCGGGATCCGATCCCACATCAGGTTCCGTCAAGGCGAAGGCGCTGATCTCACCAGCGGCGCAGCGCGGGAGGAATCGAGCCTTCTGTTCATCGGTGCCGAAGAGCAACAAGGGTTGCGGTAGTCCTATGGACTGGTGCGCCGAGAGCAGTGCGGTGAGGTTGCCGCAGAATCCGCCGAGCAACATCGCGGTGCGTGAATAATTGGTCTGCGAAAGTCCAAGGCCACCATGCTTCAGAGGAATCTTGATGCCGAAGGCACCCAGTTTTCGTAGTCCGTCGAGCACCGCATCCGGAATCTCGCCATCGAGGTCGATGGCATCGGGATCGACGTGTTCATCGAGAAAT